>CAMCJY010000159.1 GCA_945875225.1 Comamonas sp. lk
GCAATGTTGCCAAAAGCAAGTCGGCGCAGGTAGGTACCGATATCCGGCGCGTCGCCAAAGACGAAACCATGGTCGAAGAAGACCTGGAGATTGCGCCGGAAAACACGATACTTTTGCAAAACGCCAGTGCTACGGCCAGCAATATCGTCAAGCTACCGCCGCAGCAAAAGAAAGAACTCAAAACCGTCACCATTAAAACCGGCGCGGCTGCCGATACCACTAGCACCCAAGCGGACGCCGGTGACGACCAGGGCTACTTGGAAGCTGAATTTGAGACCGAAGAAATGGTAGAAATGGATTTCCCCGCCCGCGTGATTCAACTCAAGATTCAAAACGACGCGATGCGTGAAGAACTCGAAGCGCTCGATGCGCTCATCAACGGCGGCTAAGCCCCAATCCCCGCGCCACCCAGAGGTAAGCAACTATGTCCGACAAACCCACTGCACTCACACCCGACGAAGCCTCCGCGATTGAGGCCATTAGCGGTATCGCACCAGCAGCCCCGGCTGAGACTGTCTCGCATGATGCGGCCAGCGAACCCGTGCTGCACGAGGAAGCTGCCACTGAAGCTGCGCATCCGGCCAGCGAGCACGGCAACGAAGGCGGCGCACTGCATAGCGGTGCCCACGACCACGACCATGGCCATCACGCCGACCACCATGATGCTGCGCACCCGGCGCCAGACAGCCAGGACGCGGAAATGGCGGAGATGAAGTCCACCATGTTGGACTCAGCCGAGCTGGCCAATCGGGCCGCAGGCATGGCTGCCAAGGCGGCGGGCAATATGCATGGTGCATCGACCCAGCTGATCGAAAGCTACGCCGGGCAAAAGATGTATCTCATCGTTGTACTGGGCGTGTTTGGCCTGCTGATGGTGCTGGCCATCACCGTGTTTGCCTTCATGTCCTTTCGACTGCAGCAGCGCGTGACCCAAGCCGATGCCATGCTGATCGCAGTAGGTAAGCGCGTCATCGCCATGGACGAGGGGCTGGAGCTGTTCACGGGCCATGGAGAAGCCCTGCGCGAAGTGGCCAGCAAGCAAGAGGCCATCATCAGCGCGCAAACCAAAATTGAACTGCGCCTGGACGAAGTGATGCGCAGCGTGCAAGGCGCTGTCGATACGATTTCCAAACCCGTCGCCCAAGACAAAGACAAAGATAAAGCGCCCGATGTGGCCAAGCTCATCAAAGACTTGGACGGCAAACTGCAAGCCCAGGCCAGCGCCATCAACAACCTGAGCAGCCAGGTGCGCGCGGTAGGCAACCCGGCACCGGCCCGACCCGACCCGGCTGCAGTGCGCAAGGAAGCAGAAGCCTTGGTGCGCCAACTCAAAGCCGCAGAAGCCAGCGTAAAGCCCGCAGCGCCTAGCCCAACGTCCCCGTCCGCTGCGTCCAAAACGCCCGAAAAACCGGTGGAAAAAGTGGTGCAATACCCGCGTATTCAAAACACCGGCAAGACGCCCGAAGGCCAATAAGCCTTTAGGCTTGGTGCACTGCGGTGCCCCTTTAGCTGCCTTCGCGCAGGCCGAACTTTTGGATTTTTTCGATCAGCGTGGTGCGCTGCACGTTCAGGATGCGCGCCGTCTGTGACACATTGCCGTTGGTGCGGCTGAGCGCCTGGGCAATCAGGTCACGCTCAATTTCGGCCAAGCGGTGTTTCAAGGACAAGCCTTCGGGCGGCAACACTGGCAAGGCCTGCGACATAAAAGTCATTTGCTCGACCTGGTTGGGCTCGGCCTCATCTCGGTCTTCGTCCTCTTCGGACAACTCGTCGAACAAACCTCCGGAAGTCGGCCCATCGGGAAAAGCGCCTGCGGCCAGCGCCATCTCCATCTGCGGCAATTCCCCTGAATCGGCCAGCGCCTTATAGGCCAGCATACCCTTGGGCAACAGGCTCTTGGAAAAATCTTTCAGCTCCAAGCACTGGCCGGCAAACAAGGTGCTAAAACGATCGATCAAATTGGATAGCTCGCGCACATTGCCCGGCCATGCGTAGGCCTGCATCGCGTAGCTGAAGTCCGGCGCAAAGGTGATCGGCTTTTCACTGGCGCCCGCGTGGTGCTTGGCAAAAAATTGCAACAACAAGGGCACGTCGTTGGCGCGCTCCCGCAACGGCGGCGTATTGAGCGGCAGCACATTGAGCCGGTAGTACAAGTCTTCCCGAAAGCGTCCGGCAGCGATTTCCGCTTCCAAGTCACGGTGGGTAGCGGCGATCACGCGCACATCAATGGGTACCGGCTTGGTGCCGCCCACCGGGTCGATCACGCGCTCTTGCAAAACGCGCAGCAGTTTGACTTGCAATTCCAGCGGTAAATCGCCAATTTCATCCAGGAAAATAGAGCCGTTGTGCGCCAGCTCAAAGCGCCCCACCCGGTCGGTCACGGCGCCGGTAAACGCGCCTTTGCGGTGGCCGAAAAGCTCGCTCTCGATCAAATCTTTGGGAATGGCAGCGCAATTAATCGGCACAAAATTGGCGTTCGCCCGGTGCGACAAATCATGGAGCGAGCGCGCCACAATTTCTTTGCCAGTGCCGCTCTCACCGGTAATCAGCACGGTAGAACTCGATGCCGCCACCACGGGCAGCAGGTCCCGGATGGCCCGGATGGCATCACTTTCACCAATAAAATTGATAGCTTTTCGCGACATGGAACCTTGTATGGGACGGGCCCCCGCGCCTCGAAGAATGCGCTTTTTCTGGGGCTTGACCGCAAAATCATACCAGTAAGTGTCAGTTTTCAGACAGTACACCAGTGTTTTTTTGCATTTTTCATAGTTTGTTTCTCAAATTACACGCATTACCAGAAATTTGCATGTCTTTTAAGCCATTTATGCCAGCTGGTACGCAAACTGCATAATCCCCACGAACACCCCGCCACAAGCAGCTCAAATCCGGACGGGTGCCCCACTTTTAGACCACAGGCGTGACCGAACCAGCTTCCGATTTGCAACTTGCCGCCCTCACCAATTTGGGCCTGATGTACGCCCAGGGCCAAGGGGTGGAGCAGGATTTCGGGCGCGCGCTGGACTGCTACCGCCAGGCGGCTGAACACGGCGTCCCACAAGCCCAATCCAATTTGGCCGTGATGTACGCCCACGGCCAAGGCGTGGCCCAGGATTTCGCGCAGGCCCACAAGTGGTACCGGGCGGCCGCCGAACAAGGCCTGCCCTATGCCCAAACCAATCTGGCGGTGATGTACGCCAACGGCCAGGGCACGGCGCGCGACTACCAAGAAGCTCTCAAGTGGTACCAAGCTGCGGCCGAACAGGGCGACACCAGCGCCCAGCGCGGCCTGGGCGTGATGTACGCCAACGGCCAGGGCGTGGCGCAGGACTTCGGGCAAGCCTTGCAGTGCTACCAAAGTGGCGCGGCCGCCGGCGATGCCGCTGCCCAATACGGCATGGGCGTGATGTACGCCAATGGCCACGGTGTGCCACAAGACCTGCCGCAGGCCTGCCACTGGTACCAGCTGGCAGCCACACAAAACCATTTGCACGCTTTGTTCAACCTGGGCTTTTTGTATTCCAATGGCCATGGCATGGGGCCCGACAGGGCCAAAGCGCTGGATTGTTATGAGCGCGCCGCCGCGCTAGGCGACGCCGCTGCCCAATACAACCTGGGCGTGCTGTACAGCAGCGGACAGGGAGTCGACCTGAGCCCCGAAAAAGCACTGCATTGGTACCAAAAGGCTGCCGATCAAGGCGACGCGGCGGCCCAATTCAACCTCGGGCTGATGTATGCCACCGGCCAGGGCGTGGCGCAAGACGATGCCGCCGCGCTGGCCTGGTACCAACTGGCCGCCGCCCAGGGCGATGCCCAGGCCCAGTACAACCTGGGCGTGATGATTGCCAACGGCCAGGGCACTTTAGCCAGCCGCACCGTAGCCATGCAATGGCTGCAGCTAGCGGCCGACCAAGGCGACGCACTGGCCTGGTACAACCTGGGCGCGCTCTACCAGGAAGGCGCCGACCAGGCGCCAGACTATCAGCGCGCCTTGCAGTGCTACCGCAAAGCGGCTCAAGGGGGGCAAGCCGACGCCCAGTCGGCGCTGGGCTGGCTGTACGCCAATGGCATGGGCGTGTTGCAAGACTTTGTGCGGGCCCACATGTGGTTTAACGTGGGCGCGGTCAGCGGCCATGCCCAAGCGGCCAGCGGGCGCGAGTTTGTGGCGCAGCAAATGGCGCCCGTGCAAATTGCCCAGGCGCAAGACATGGCGCGCAAATGCATACAAGAACAATTCGCCGGCTTTGACTAGGATCCCGCACATCGGACCGGCAGTACCATGCTGCACCGGCCAGCCCCTCAAGCCGACCCATCGCCCCCCGCCCCGCTATGCCGTACGACGCCACCGACCCCGATTACCAGGCCTACTTTGCCGATGCAGCAAACGCGGTGCAGACCGTGCTTGCTGGCGCGCGCCAGCAAGTGGTGTGCGCGCTGGCGCAAACCTGTAGCCGGCATTACTTCGATCTGCTGCTGCAAGTGAGCCGCGGTGGCGTGGCACTGCGCCTGCTGGTGCCAGACACATCTGCCAACCGCCAGTCGGCCATCGCCTGGGAACGCATCAGCGCCGCCGGAGGCGAACTGCTATGGCTGGACCGTGCCGCGCCGGTTTTGCAAACACCGGTCTGCGTGGTCGATGGGCATACGGTGCTGAGCGGCGGCATTGCCGAGTTGAGCACCCCGGCGCGCGAGGACTTTGCCGGTGTGGTGCGCCAAAGCGACTTGGGCTTGGCCCAGCGCTGCCTAGAAGGCCTGCAGGCGCTGGCAGCGCAGACCGAAGCAGCGCCAAGGGCTCCGTCCATCGCGCAGCCCTTGGAATCGGGCCCGATAGAAGACCTGGCGGCGCCTGGCGCGCCCTTGGTGGCCAGCAGCCAGGCCCTGGTTCTGAGTGCCGACCTGCAAGCGCGCACCGCCGCCTGGCAAAGCGAGTTGCTGCAATGCCACAGCCTGGCGATGCAAGCCGATTTGGACGAATTGCAGCGCACCCTGCAAAGCTTCGACCGCCAGCAAGACGCAGCCATTGGCGATTTGCTGCGCGAGTTTTTGGATCTCAAACGCCAGTACCTGGCCCAGATGCACGCGCGCTTTGGCGGTGCAGAGCGCCAGGCCCAAGCCCAGCAAGCGGACGAAAGCTTTAGCCGCTATAGCGAGAGCCACCCGGACGATGAAACGCATGATGCGCCGCCTGAACTAGACCCGCAAGCGCAGCGGGAACTCAAGCGCCTGTACCGCAAACTGGCGATGCAATGCCATCCGGACCGGGTGGACACGCCAGAGGACAAGCAGCATGCACAGGCCTTGTTCCAACGCCTGCAGCGCAGTTACCAAGCCAGCGATATGCCCGGCCTGCAAAGCCTGCAAGCCCAGTTGG
>CAMCJY010000160.1 GCA_945875225.1 Comamonas sp. lk
GTGCATGACCGTGTTGCGGGTGATGCCGTTGAGTGCACCGGCGGAAGCGTCCGGCGTATACACCACGCCGTCTTTGATGATAAATAAGTTCTCGCCTGCACCTTCGCTGACAAAGCCGTTGGTGTCGAGCAGTATGGCCTCGTCATAGCCGTCGTCGGTGGCTTCCATATTGGCCAGGATGGAGTTGGTGTAATTGCTCACCGCCTTGGCCTGCGTCATGGTGATGTTGACGTGGTGGCGGGTGTAGCTGGATATTTTGACGCGGATGCCGTGCTTCATGCCCTCTTCGCCCAAATAGGCGCCCCAGGGCCAGGCGGCGACCATCAGGTGGATGGTGTTGCCTTTGGGCGATACACCCAGCTTTTTATCACCTATCCAGGTCAGGGGGCGCAGGTAGCAGCTCTCGAGTTTGTTCTCGCGCACCACGTCTTGTTGCGCCTGCATCACTTCTTCTTTGGAAAACGGAATGTTCATGCGCAAAATCTTGGCGCTGTTGAACAGGCGCTCGGTGTGCTCTTCCAGGCGAAAAATCGCAGTGCCGTTGACCGTGTTGTAAGCGCGCACGCCTTCGAAAGCGCCGCAGCCGTAGTGCAGGGTGTGGCTCAGGACGTGGATCTTGGCCTCGCGCCAATCGACCATCTGACCGTCCATCCAGATTTTGCCGTCGCGGTCGGACATGGAGGGGGGCATTGCGGTCATGGCGGGCTATCCTTTGAGCGGGGAAGTAAGGGGGTAAGCTGCTGATTTTACGGGGCCGCGTCTGCCAAGGCTTGGGCCGTGCGGTCCAGGCGCCAACTTGCCAACTTGCCGCCCTGAAATTCGCACTCCACAAAAGACTGCCCGGTGTCGGTCCAGCGAAAGACTTCGGGCTGCTCGCCCGCATCGCTGCGCAGTTCGCCCAGGGACCGGGTCAGCGCAACCACCTGCATCAAAGATACGCCCGGATGCAGTCGGGCATGGAGCATGACGCTGCTCTCCACATGCCCTTTGGGCCGGTTGGCAGCGCGCCGCAAGACTTGCAGCATGCGCGTGAAATGCAAGAGTATCCACATCACCAAAGCACCTAGCGCCCCGGCCACGCCAGGCCAGCCGTACCAGTGGTAACCCATGACCAGCAAGGCCACGGCGCCCAAGCGCACCGCTATCGTTTGCACCCTAAAGTAATTCATGGCCGGGATTCTCGCAGCAGTCGCTGCTGACATGGCCCGCGTCGTAAGTGCAATGGCTGGCGCTCACAGTGCTAAAGGCGCCGCGCTACAGTGCGCACATCGCTGCCCAACTCAGAAAGAAACTATGTCAAGCCATTTGCATCAACGCGTACTGATTACCGCCGCCGCATCGGGCATTGGCCTGGTAATGGCCGACGCCTTTATGGCCGCTGGCGCCAAGGTCTATATCTGCGACCGCGACGCTAGCGCCCTGGACGCTGCGCTGGCCAGCCGCCCGGCCCTGGCGGGCCAGGTCTGTGATGTCAGTGACGAGACGCAAGTGGCCGCTTTGTTTGCGGCCGCCACGGCGCATCTGCAGGGTCTGGACATTTTGGTGAACAACGCGGGAGTCGCCGGCCCTACCGCCAACCTGGAAGACATCAGCCTGGCCGATTGGCGCAACTGCCTGGCGGTGAACCTGGACTCGGCGTTTTTATGCGCCCGCGCTGCAGCGCCGCTATTGCGCGCCCAGGGCAGCGGCTCCATTGTTTTGATGTCCTCGACCGCCGGTTTATTTGGCTTTCCCAGGCGCAGCCCTTATGCCTCGGCCAAATGGGCGATCCGGGGCCTGACGCGCACCTTGGCGCAAGAGCTGGGGCCGGTCGGCGTGCGGGTCAATTGCATTTGTCCGGGCTCGGTCAGCGGCGAGCGAATAGACCGCGTGATCACTGCAGAAGCCCAGAAAACCGGCCGTAGCGAAGAGCAGGTCCGCACCGAGATGACGCAGATTTCCTCGCTCAAATCCTTTATCTCGCCGCAAGACATTGCCAGCATGGCCTTGTTCATCACCTCCAGCGCAGGCGCGCGGATTTCCGGTCAGGACCTGACGGTGGACGGCCATACGGAAACTTTGTGAGCCACCACCGCCATGAAAATCCAGCAACTTGAAACTTTTAGCGATGAGTTTGTTTGCTTTGTCAAACTGAGCACCGACAGCGGGCAGGTCGGCTGGGGCCAAACCTCCACCTACAACGCCGATATCAGCGCCACGATTTTTCACCGCCAGATCGCGCCTTGGGCGCTGGGCTGGGACGCGCTGGACATCGACGGCATCTTGCAAACCATCTGGGAAAAAGAACACAAATACCCCGGCAGCTACCGTTGCCGTGCCATGGCCGGATTGGATACGGCGATGTGGGATTTGCGCGGCAAGATCGAGGGCAAGCCGGTGGTGGAATTGCTAGGCGGCAAACCCAAGGCCTTGCGCGCCTATGCATCGTCCATGAAGCGCGACATCACACCGCAGGATGAGGCGGCGCGTTTTGTGAAATTGCGAGATGAACTAGGCTTTGATGCCTTTAAGTGGCGCGTGGCCGCCGAATGCGGACGCGATGTGGACGAATGGCCAGGCCGCACTGAAGCGGTGGTGCCGGTGGTGGCGCGTGCGTTGGGTTATGGTGTGGCCAAACTGGTCGATGCCAATAGCGGGTTTTCGCCGGCACGCGCTATCGCCGTGGGCCGCATGCTGGAGGCCGAAGGCATCAGCCATTTTGAGGAGCCCTGCCCGTATTGGGAGTTTGACCAAACGCGCGAGGTGACGCAGACTTTGTCTTTGGATGTGACCGGCGGCGAGCAGGACTGGGACCTATCCACCTGGCAGCGCATGATGGACCAAAAAGTGGTGGACATTGTGCAGCCCGATGTGATGTACATGGGCGGCCTAACGCGTACCCTGGCCGTGGCGCGCATGGCCGCCGAGCGCGGCATCGCCTGCACGCCGCACAGCGCTAATTTGTCACTGGTGACGATGTGCACCATGCATTTGTTAGGTGCGATTCCCAATGCCGGCAAATACCTGGAGTTGTCCATCGAAGGGCCGGACTATTACCCCTGGCAACAGGAACTATTTTTAGGCGATCCTTATGCCGTTCGCGACGGCCAGGTACAAATACCTTTTGAGCCCGGTTGGGGTGTGCAAATCAATCCGGCTTGGCTGGCGCGGGCGACTTACCAATCGAGCGTGCGCAAGTCCTGAGCCCGATTCCGCGCAGGCCGGGGCCGGGCTCCTCACAACGCAGGCTAATCGTTCGTCGCCCGGCCCCGGCCTGTGCGGACTCTGCGAAGTAGCGTACCTGCTATTGGGGCGCGGGTGACGCCAAATTAGCCCCAGCCGCGAACAATTTGTAGCGCCTCTTCCACCCGCTCGACCGCATGCACCGCCATGCCCTCCATCGGCTTTTTGGGCGCGTTGGCCTTGGGCACGATGGCCTGCGTAAAGCCCAGTTTGGCCGCTTCGCGCAAGCGCTCCTGGCCGCGCGGCGCCGGGCGCACTTCTCCGGCCAGGCCTACTTCGCCAAAGGCAATAAAGCCTTTGGGCAGGGCTTTGCCTCGTAACGATGAGCTGATGGCCAGCATGACGGCCAGGTCGGCTGCCGGTTCGCCGATGCGCACGCCGCCCACCGCATTGATAAACACGTCCTGGTCCATACAGGCCACACCGGCATGGCGGTGCAGCACGGCCAGCAGCATGGCCAAGCGGTCCCGGTCCAGTCCGACCGAGAGGCGCCTGGGGCTGGGCCCGCCGCTGTCCACCAGGGCCTGAATCTCCACCAGCAAGGGGCGGGTTCCTTCCAAGGTCACCATCACGCAGCTGCCGGGTACCGGCTCGGCGTGTTGGCTCAGAAAAATGGCGCTCGGGTTGCTGACGCCTTTGAGCCCTTTTTCGGTCATGGCGAAGACGCCGATCTCGTTGACGGCACCAAAACGGTTCTTGATCGCCCGCACCAGCCGGAACTGGCTGTGGGTGTCGCCTTCAAAATACAGCACGGTATCGACCATGTGCTCGAGCACGCGCGGCCCGGCGAGCGCGCCTTCCTTGGTCACATGGCCGACCAGCACAATGCAGACGCCGACCGATTTGGCTGCGCGCGTCAGATGGGCCGCACATTCGCGTACCTGGGCTACCGAGCCCGGCGCGGAGCTCAATTGGTCGGAATACACGGTTTGGATGGAATCGATCACGGCCACATCGGGCTGCTGGGTACCCAGTGCGCCCAGAATTTTTTCCAACTGGATTTCCGCCAGCACGCTCACTTGGGAACCGTCCAGCCCTAAGCGGCGTGAGCGCAAAGCCACTTGCGCGCCGCTTTCCTCGCCGGTGACGTACAAAGTTTTTTTTCCTGCGCGTTGCAGCGAGTCCAGGGCTTGCAGCAAGAGCGTGGATTTACCGATGCCCGGGTCGCCGCCAATGAGCACCACACCACCTTGCACAATGCCGCCGCCCAGCACCCGGTCCAACTCGGCGTGCCCGGTGGGTGTGCGGTCCACGTCACTGGCTTCGATATCGGCCAGTACCGCTACTTGCGCCGTACCGGCCAGCGAGGCAAAGCGGTTGCGCACGCCGCTATCGGGCGCCGCGACCGATTCCACCAAGGTGTTCCAGGCCGCGCAGGACGGGCATTTGCCCAGCCACTTGGGGCTGGTGCCGCCGCACTCATTGCAGGTAAATACGGATTTGTCTTTTGCCATGGCTTGATATTACTGTATAAAAATACAGATAAACCGCGTTTCCTCAGGCTTGTTTGTCCCCCGCTTCCCCCCTCAGCGCGCTTCAGGCAGCGCCGCATCGGCCAGCACCGGTACCCGGGTCGCCAGGGCACACATCAGCTCGTAGGCGACGGTGCCACCGGCCTGGGCCACCGCGTCGATGGGTAGCAGGGCGCCACTGCTGGCATAGCCCCAAAGCGTCACCTCCGCGCCCTGGGCGCTGGTTGGCAGTTCGCTCAAGTCCACCGCCAGCATGTCCATACTGACCCGCCCGATAGTGCGGCTGGCTTGGCCATCGACCAGTAGGGGCGTGCCGGTGCCGCAATTGCGCGGGTAGCCATCGGCATAGCCGCAGGCCACGATGCCTATGCGCATAGGGCGCTGTGCCACAAAGCTAGAGCCATAGCCCACGGTGTCGCCGGCTTGGAGATGCTGTACCGCAATGACTTGAGAGCGCAGACTCATGGCCGCTTGCAGTTCGGTAGGGACGGCGTCAGGCTGCCCGAAATCGGGTGCGCTGCCGTACAGCGCAATGCCGGTGCGTACCCAGTCGCTGGCGGGCAGGCTTTGTCCAGCTTGCCGCGCATGCAGCTTGTGGCGCAACACGGCGGCGCGATTGCTCAGGCAGCGCTCGCCGGGCAGGTCGGAGGTCGCGGCTTCAAAAGCCCT
>CAMCJY010000161.1 GCA_945875225.1 Comamonas sp. lk
GGCCGGGCTAGACCGTGCGATCTGTGATGCAGCGCTTGGCGCAGTGCCGCCCGGTTTTGTCAAAGTGCTCACCGTGCCGGGCCGCGATACCTTGCTCGGTGTCAGCATCGTCGGCGAGCAAGCGGCCGAGTTGTTGGCGCCCTATGTCCTGGCCATGCGCCAGGGTCTGGGTTTGAAAGCCCTATTGGCGACCATCCACACCTACCCAACGCTCAGCGAGTCGGCCAAGCAGGTGGCAGGCCAATGGCAGCGCGCGCACCTACCCGCAGCGGCCATGTCGTGGCTGGCGCGCTGGCACCGCTGGCGGCGCGGCTAGGCGCGCGGCGGCACAATCGGGCGCTATGCAAACCCCCACAGGCCCCATCTTGCGTGACCTGGTGCTGGTTGGCGGCGGGCATAGCCATGTGGCGGTACTCAAAGCCTTTGGCATGCAGGCTTTGCCCGGTTTGCGCATTACCCTGGTGTGTACCGACGCGCACACGCCGTATTCGGGCATGTTGCCCGGTTATGTGGCCGGGCATTATTCTTACGACGAAGTCCACCTGGATCTGGTGCGCTTGTGTGTCTATGCCGGTGCACGTTTTGTGCGGGCACAGCTTACCGGCATAGACCGCGAGGCACGCCAGGTCTTGTTGCACGGTCGCCCGCCTTTGGACTATGACCTGCTGGCCATCAACACCGGTTCTACCCCGCAACTGGCGCAGGTGCAGGGCGCGGCAGAACACGCCATAGCGGTTAAACCGATTGCCGCTTTCAACGCGCGCTGGTTGCAATTGCTCGCTAGCGTACGAGCCGGGCAGGGGCCCCGCCATATTGCGGTGGTGGGTGCCGGCGCCGGTGGCGTAGAGCTGCTGCTGGCGATGCAATACCGTTTAGGCAATGAATGCAAAGCGCTAGGCCTGCCAGCGCCGCAGTTTTCTTTGTTTTCTGCTGCGCCTGAGATCTTGCCCACGCACAGCGCCGGCGTGCGGGCGCGCTTTATGCACACCTTGCAAGCGCGCGGCGTGCAAGTGCATGGGGGTGCGCGGGTGCAAGCCGTCAGCGCCACCGGTGTGCAGTTGCACCGTCCCGCGGCGGCTGCACAGCAAGGGACAGGTCTCAAGCTCGGCCCCTCATCGAGCTTGGCGCCCGCACTGGAACGGGTGGACGCCGATGCGGTGTTTTGGGTCACGCAAGCAGCCGGGGGCAGTTGGCTGGCCGGCACCGGTTTGGCGCTCGATGCCGATGGCTGTGTGCGTGTCAATGCATTTCTCCAAAGTCAGACCGATGCGCGCATTTTTGCCAGCGGCGATGTGGCCGCCTTCGGCCCGCGCTCCCTGGAAAAGGCGGGTGTATTTGCAGTGCGCATGGGCATGCCCTTGGCGCGCAATTTGCGCTACGCTTTGTGCGGATTACCCTTAAAGCCTTACCGCCCCCAAAAACATTGGCTGGCGCTGATCAGCACCGGCGACCGCTATGCCGTGGCCTCGCGCGGTTGGCTCGGTTTTGCGGGTGCCTGGGTATGGCGCTGGAAGGACCGCATCGACCGGCGCTTTATGCAGCGTTTTTCCGACTTGGGTATCGCCACCATGGCGCCTATTGCGGCCGACGCAGGCGCGCAGGCAGGGGCGCATTTTGCAGACCTGGATGCGCAGGAGCGCGCGCAAGCGCAAGCGGCCCAGGCCATGCGTTGCGGCGGCTGTGCGGCCAAAGTGGGTGCCGGTGTGCTGGGCCGGACCTTGGGCGGTTTGCAGACGCTGGACAGCCCGGACGTGCTCATCGGCTTGTCGGCGCCCGACGACGCCGCGCTGGTGCGTATTCCTACCGGCAAAGTCCAAGTCCAAACCGTGGATTTTTTTCGCGCTTTTATCGACGATCCTTACCGCTTCGGCCAAATCGCCGCCAACCATGCGCTGGGTGATATTTTTGCCATGGGCGCCACGCCGCACACGGCCACTGCGATAGCTGTGGTGCCGCCGGGGCTTGACCGGCAAACCCAAAGCCTCTTGTCGCAGCTCATGGCCGGTGCGGTACAAGTGCTCAATGCCGCAGGCTGCGCCTTGGTCGGCGGCCACAGCGGCGAAGGGCCAGAGCTGTCCCTGGGCTTTGCCATCAATGGCCTTCTAGATATGGACGCAAACGGCCAGCCGCTGCAACTGATGCGCAAAACCGGCGCGCTGGTCGGTGACGCCTTGCTATTGACCAAGCCCCTGGGTACCGGCACTTTGTTTGCCGCCCATGCCCTGGGCCGTGCGCGCGGCCGCTGGGTAGAGGCGGCCCTGGACAGCATGGTCCAATCCAGCCAGGACGCGGCCCAGACCCTGGCGCAGTTCGGCGCCAGCGCATGTACCGATGTCACCGGCTTTGGCTTGCTAGGCCATTTGGTGGAAATGCTGCAAACCCCGGGCCTGGGCGCGCAATTGGAGATGGCGCCTTTGCCGGTACTGGACGGCGCACTGGCGTCGCTGCAGGCCGGTTTTTTCAGTTCCTTGCACAGCAGCAATGCCCAGCAAGGGCGGGCGATTGGAAGTTGGCCGTGGGAGCCTGAAAAACAATCGGGCCAGGGTTCAGAAGCCAGCTTGCGCCGCGAACTGCTTTTTGATCCACAGACCGCCGGTGGCCTGCTCGCCAGCGTCCCTTGGGAGCAGGCGCAGGCTTGTTTGCAGGCTTTGCGGGCGCAGGGCTACACCCAGTGCGCGCTGATCGGACGGGTATGCGAAGTGGCCAATTTGCGCTCGCCTATCACGCTCGTGGAACAATAGCGCCATGAAGGAAGAATCACCGACGCCCTCCGCAGACTCTGTGGTCACGGGTGAAGAAGCGATGGCCCTGGGCGCCCATTTGGCCGCCAGGCCCTACCGCAGGCCCGAGCATTTGGTTTTGTGGGGCATGGGGCCAGCCCATATTCGCTTGCTCGAACATTTCAAGCACCATCCCCTGGCGCATGTGCAGATCACGGTGTTGACCCAGCAAACCCAGACCTTTGCCCCGCGCACACTGGCGCGCTACGTCGCCAACGATGTGCTGCTGGCCCAGTGCATGCTCGATTTTGAGCCGCTTTTGCAGCAGGACAAAGTGCAATGGACTGGGCGCCAGGGCCGCAGCCTCAATGCGGTCTCGCGCAGCATCTTGCTGGATGACGGTCAGTCGCTGAGCTATGACGTGCTGTCCATCAACAGTGGCCCGGTACCGCACCGCGAGGCCATCGAAGCGGCCATGCCCGGTGCGCGCGAGCACGGTCTGTTTGTGCCGCCGCTTGAAGGCTTTGCCAATGTATGGCCTAAGGTCTGTGGCCTGGGCCGCACCCGCGCGCTGCGCATGGCGGTCATCGGTGCTGGGACCGAAGGCTTTGAACTGGCCTTGGCGGTGCGCCAGCGCATGCCCACTGCCGCAGTGACCTGGGTCATCGGCCCACAGCAAGAGGGCGACAAAGGCTATCCCGAGGCCTTGCACCAGCGCATGTTGCAATTGCTGCGTGAACAGCGTGTCACCGTGTTGTATGAAACCGTGGCCTCACTCACGCGCGATGATGTGGTGCTTGCCAGTGGTGCCCGTCTGGCCTGCGATGTGCCGATTCTGGTCTTGGCCCGCACTGCGCCAGCCTGGCTGAGCCCGAGCGGCCTGGCGGTGCAAGGCGATGGCATGGTCACCGACGCCTTCGAGCGCAGCAGCAGCCACCCGGAAGTCTTTCACGTCTGGCAGGACAGCGAAGTGCTTGCTAACAATGTGCATGCCATGATGCAGTCAGAGCCCGCCAAGCTGCGCGCCCTTGCACCGCGCCGCTTGCAATTTTTATATGCCGGTGCCAGCCATGCGCTCTTGGCCTGGGGTGGACAATACCCGCAAGGCCGCGCGGTGGCATGGCTTAAGCAGTTCTTAAATTCCTAGTTCGCATTTTTCACCCTGGGAGGCACACGATGGATTCAATGCAAACCCCGCTGCCGGAAGGTTTGGACATACCCCAGCGCAAAGTCGATGCGCTTTTGCAGCACTATGGCCTAAGCCACACGCACCCGGTCAATGAAGTGATCCATTTTGTGGCCATACCGGCCATCATGCTCAGCCTCAATGGCCTGTTGTTTGCGCTGCACCCCGCGCTGGTACTGGTCTTGATCGCAGGCAGCTTGGTCTATTACGCCCGCTTGTCCTGGCCATTCACGCTGTGCATGTTGCTGCTGTCCTCGGTAATGCTGGCCCTGGTGGACGCTATGAGCGTCGCCGGTATTTTGGTGCCAGCGAGCGTGGGGATTTTTGTGGCCGCCTGGATTTTTCAATTCATCGGCCACCATCTGGAGGGCAAAAAGCCCTCGTTCTTTGAGGATCTGCAATACCTGTTGGTCGGGCCCTTGTTTGTATTGAGCAAGGCCTTTGAGCGCCTAGGCGTGCGCTGGTAAGCAGGTGCTAGCTTCCACTGCGTGTGGGCCAAGGCCGGCATTTTTCGGTATGCAGATTGTGCGCAACCAAGAGAGGCAACACCGATGGCACGGGTAGCCGTTGTAGGCGCGGGCTTTGTCGGGCTGTCATCGGCCTACTGGCTGATGCGCGACGGCCACCAGGTGAGTTTGTACGAGCCGCGAGGCGCAGCGGGCGGTGCCTCTTTTGGCAATGCCGGCACCTTTGCCAATTACGCCTGCATCCCGGTCAACAACCCCTCGGTGTTCCGCGATTTGCCGCGCTATTTGTTTTCATCGCAAAGTCCCTTGCGGGTGCGTTGGTCGCATCTGCATAGGCTGGCGCCCTGGTTAGCGCGCTTTATCTGGGCCTCCACCCCGGCGCGCTATAGCGCCACGGCAAGCGCCTTGTCGCATCTGCTGGCCCGCGCGCAAAGCGGCTACGACGCGATGTTGGCCCAGGCTGATCTTCAGCGTTTCGTCCGGCCACAAGAATGCTTGTATTTGTATTCCAGCGCCGCCGCTTTTGAAGGTGCACGCGAGACCCTGGCATTGCGTCGCCGTTTGGGTGTGGAAGCGGACATTTTGGAGGCTGAGGCCATCGCCCAGTTGGAGCCTCAGCTCAGCCCGATTTTTCATCGCGGCGCTTTGTTCAAAGGCTCCTGGCATTTAAGCGACCCCTCGGCCTTCTTGCATGCCTTGCTGGCCTATTTGCAAACCCAAGGTCTGGAAGTGCACCCGGTCGCTGTTACCGGTGTGCAAGCGGACGATCGGCAGGTGCGCGTGCGTGGCCTGGACCATGACGGCGCCTACGATTACCTGGCCTTGTGCGCCGGTGTGCACTCCAAGGACTTGGCAGCGCAATGTGGCGACGATGTGCCCCTGCAAGCCGAGCGCGGTTACCACCTGA
>CAMCJY010000162.1 GCA_945875225.1 Comamonas sp. lk
CCTCAATCAAGGCGATCGCCACGTCTTCGCGCACATAACCCGAGGCCATTTGTTGGGCCTGGCTTTGGTCGGTGCGCCCCCGGTGGTCCACGATGCCCAAAATGCCACCAGGCTTTAAAGCCAGGTAAAAAGCCTTGAGTGATTCCTGCAACTCGCCTTGCTCCATCCAGTTGTGCAGGTTGCGAAAGCTGATCACCACATCGGCGCTGCCCGCAGGCGCGATGGCATGGCGGTCCGCGCGAAAAGGCGTAACCAGCACCTTGCCGTATAAGTCGGGTTCTTTGCGCAGGCGCTGCAGTAGCTTGTCATGGTCGGCCTGGTATTGCGGTTGGGAGCCATCGCGGTTCGCCGCGATATACAAACCCTTGTCCTTGAGCCAAGGCGCAAGAATTTCCATGTAATAGCCACTGCTGCCAGGCAGGATTTCCACCACGGTGCTATTCGGACGGACACTAAAAAACGCCAGTGTCTCCGCCGGATGCCGGTAAGGGTCGCGCGCCACATTGCCCTGCGAGCGGTAGCTTGCGCTAAGCAAGGGCTTGAAGGTGTCGGCAGATACCGGCTGGGCAAAGGCAGGGTACAAGCTCGCGGATAGCGTCAGGGCCCAAAAGAGCAATCGGCGGGATAAAACGTTCATTGAAAATCCCTCAAAGCGAAAGAGTCAAAGCAATACAGCTGGCCTAAGCCTTGCGGTCAAAGTCACTCGCCTCATGCCGCTCGGCCAACTGCTTGCCTGGTTCGCCCCAGGTGCGGTTGACAATGCGCCCACGCTGTACCGCCGGGCGCTGGGCAATTTGGTCGGCCCAGCGAATCACGTGGGTGTATTCCTGTACTTGTAAAAACTCACCTGCCTCATAGAGCTGGCCTTTGGCCAGGGCGCCATACCAGGGCCAGACAGCCATGTCGGCGATGCTGTATTCCTCGCCAGCCAGATAAGGGCGCTCTGCCAGGTGCTTGTCCAGCACGTCCATCTGCCGCTTGACTTCCATGGCAAAGCGGTTGATGGGATATTCCATTTTGTTGGGCGCATAGGCATAAAAATGCCCGAAACCGCCACCCAGCATCGGCGCACTACCCATCTGCCAGAACAGCCAAGACATGCATTCGGTTTGGGTCACGAAGTCCTTCGGTAAAAAGGCGTCAAATTTCTGTGCCAGGTACCACAAAATTGCGCCCGACTCAAACACCCGCACCGGCTCAGGTCCGCTGCGGTCCAGCAGGGCTGGAATCTTGGAGTTGGGGTTGATGGCGACAAAGTCACTGCCAAACTGCTGGCCTTCCTGGATATTGATCAGCCAGGCATCGTATTCGGCGCCGCTATGACCCAGCGCGAGCAGCTCCTCGAGCATGACGGTGACTTTGATGCCGTTGGGCGTACCCAGTGAATACAGTTGCAAGGGATGCTTGCCCACGGGCAATGCTTTGTCGTGTGTGGCACCGGCGATAGGCCGATTGATATGCGCGAACTTGCCGCCGCTGCTCTTATCCCAAGTCCAAACCTTGGGGGGGAGATATTGCGTGTCGTCGCTCATTTAGCATCCCTTAAATTGCGGCGGGCGCTTTTCCACAAACGCCTGGGCCGCGCCTTTGTGGTCCTGGGTTTCAAAAGTGCGGATCATGTTGGGCGCTTCCAAGTCCAGCACATCACCGAGCGATCCGCGCAGCGCGGTGTTGAGGTTTTGCTTCATATACCCGACGGCCACGGTGGGCAGCGCGGCTAGTTCGCCGGCCCAGGCTTGCGCGGCTTGGCCCAGTTGGTCTGGGGCTACCACTCGGTTGACCAGGCCGATACGCAGGGCTTCTTCGCTTTGCACGACCTGGGCAGTGAAATACATCTCGCGCGCTTTGGCCGCGCCCACCAAGTAGTTGAGAAAGTAGCTGCCGCCAAAGTCGCCAGAAAGCCCGATTTTGGAAAAGGCGGTGGTGAATTTGGCATTGCTGGAGGCAATACGCATATCGCAGGCCAGTGCCAGGGACAGGCCCGCGCCGGCTGCGGGGCCGGGGATGACGGCCAGCGTAGGCTTGGGCATTTCATGCAGCCAGCGGGCGGATTCCATGATCATGCGCAGGCCCTGGGTGCGCTCCTCAAAACTGATGGTTTCTACACCATCGGCTACGCTTTTGGCAAAGCCTTTGACATCGCCGCCAGCGCAAAACGCATCGCCCGTGCCTGTCAGCACCACCAGGCGCACACTGCGGTCGGCGGCCAGGCGGGCCAGGCTGCGCTCTAGGTCAATCAGCATGGGCCGTGTCATGGCGTTGCGCGCCTCGGGCCGGTTCATGGTCAGGGTGGCGATGCCGTCTTCAATATGTTCCAGTAAATCTTGGCTCATGGACTTCCTTGGGCTGGGTTTAGTGACAGTTTTGATTTGGCATTTACGGGCGGGATAGTCGGCGCTCAGGCCGCCAGCAAGGCGGCTTTGGCCTCTTGGTATTCGCGCTTAAAACGTGCCACCATTTCTCCAGCGGGCATCACTTCGCGGATAGCGCCTATGCCCTGGCCACAGCCCCAGATGTCTTTCCACGCCTTCGCGGCATTAGCGCCTTCACCGCTGGCGAAGTTCATTTTGCTGGGGTCGCTCTCAGGCAAATGGTCGGGGTCCATACCGGCGTTGCGGATGCTGCCTTTGAGGTAATTGCCGTGGATGCCGGTGTAGAAGTTGCTGTACACAATATCGTCCGAATTGGACTCGGTAATCATCTGCTTATAGCCGTCGACGGCGCGTGCTTCGTCCGTTGCAATAAAGGCAGAGCCGATATAGGCCAGGTCCGCGCCCATGGCCTGGGCCGCCAAAATGGCGCCGCCCGAGGAAATAGCCCCGGACAATGCGATAGGGCCACCAAACCACTGGCGGATTTCCGCCACCATGGCAAACGGGCTTTTGACGCTGGCGTGGCCACCGGCACCAGCGGCGACGGGTATCAGGCCATCGGCGCCTTTTTCGATGGCCTTGTGGGCAAACACATTGTTAATCACATCATGCAGCACCACGCCGCCCCAGGCCTGTACCGCGCGGTTGACGTCCTCGCGAGCGCCCAGGCTGGTAATGACGATAGGCACTTTGTATTTTTCGCAGACCTGCATATCGTGGTCCAAGCGGTCATTGCTTTTGTGCACGATCTGGTTGATGGCATAAGGCGCAGCGGGCGACTCTGGGTGGGCCTTGTCGTGGGCGGCCAGCGCCTCGCTAATTTCGGCCAGCCACTCATCTAGCTGGGCGGCAGGGCGTGCGTTCAGGGCGGGCATGGAGCCCACCACGCCGGCCTTGCACTGGGCGATTACCAGTTTGGGGTTGCTGATGATGAACAGCGGCGAGCCAATCACCGGGAAGCGCAATTTTTGGAGTACGGGCGGGAGGTAGCGGGCAGGAGCAGTCATGTGGGCGGGTAAATACGGTTAGGGTTGGGGGATTCCCCGATAGCATACGACAGGCCATGGGCGCGCAAACTCGCCAAGGTGACAGCCAGCCCTGGCGGCTTGCCTCTGGCCTGCCCGCCCTTTGCGCATCATGGCGCAGTCCGTGGTAGCCTATGGTGTTGTTTTCAAAACCTTGTGGACGATGCAGCTTAAAGAGTGGCGATTACGCGTGCTGGCCTTGGCTTGTACCATGCCAATGGTTGCCAGCGCGGCGCTGGGCGGGGCGCCGTTTGTCGCTGGTGCTTCGGCTGCGGTCGATGCAAGGGTCGCGCGCTATCAGCCTGTAGCAATCGCGCAGGGCGGCTATCGGGTGTTTGCGCTGGAGCTCAATAACGCAACCGTGCTTCAAGAATTTGTGGATGCCAGCGGCCAGGTTTTTGCCCTGCGCTGGAGCGGCCCGGACCTGCCGGATATGGGCATGCTGCTGGGGCCTTACTTGCCGGTATTTAAGGCCTCGGTGCAAGCGGCAAGGCAAGCGGGCAAGCGCGGCGGGCCCGTCTCGGTGCAATCGGGCGGCTTAGTGCTGGTCTCCACCGGTGTCATGGGTGCGTTTCAGGGCTACGCCTATCTAACGGCGCTACTTCCGCCTGGTGTTGATGTGCAGGCGCTGTTGAAATAGTGCGGGCCTTATGAAGCGGTTGTTCATGCTTGTCGCGCTGGCATCGGCACTGGTGGCCTGTGGTGGAGGGACATCCGCTCCACAACCGGAAGTGCTGTTTGTCAACGGTGTCAACGTTGTCGACCTTCTGGTCGATGGCGGCCCCGACGGCAACGGGGTGAACCGGCTGTTCACCAGTGTGACGATTTGCAAGCCGGGTAGCGCAACGCTGTGCACAACCATAGACCATGTGCTGGTGGATACCGGCTCGGTAGGATTGCGGCTGCTGGCCAGTGAGGTGCCGACGCAATTGCAACTGAGCGCCGCCAAAACCAACACCGGGAACGTGCTGCTAGGGTGCGCCAATTTTTTGGATGGCTCTTTTGCCTGGGGTCCGCTGGCGCTGGCGGATGTGAAGCTTGGCGGATTGACGTCAGCCGATACCACGGTCCAATTGGTCGGCCACTCAGACTACGACCGATTTCAAAGCCAATGCTCGGCCTCCGGTGATCCCATCATTACCCCCAGCGATCTGGGTGCCAAGGGGATATTGGGCCTGGGCCTAAGCAAACAGGACTGCGGCAGCGCCTGTGCAGTGCAAGGGAGGCGCAGCGCGCAAAACGGTAAATATTTCAGCTGCACCAACGCCGCTTGTACCAGCGTCGCGGGTACCACGTTGGCGACCGACAAGCAACTACAACAGGTGGTGGCGCGTTTTCCCACGGACAACAATGGCCTTGCCATCCAAATGAACAGCGTGCCTAGCTCGGGTGCCGCCACCGCCACGGGGAGAATGGTTTTCGGGCTGGGAACGCGAAGCAATAACCAAGTCCCCACATTGCAGGTCTTGGCGACCACCAGTCAGGGCTATCTTTTGGGTGCCCTGAGCAGCAACAGCACATTGGCAGGGGGCAGTTTTTCAAGTACCTTTTTGGACACCGGCTCTAACGGTATTTTTTTCGACTCCAATTTGCCTAATTGCGGATACCCCAATGACAGTGGCTTTTATTGCCCGCTTGCGGACGTGGTGTTTAGTGTGGCACTTGGCAGCGCAGGGGTCGGGCAGGCGAGGAAGAGTTTCACCATCACCAATGCCGCAGCTTTGTTCCAAAAAGGCAATACTGCGCTGCCGACCTTGGGCGGGACCTTGAACGCCCAGGGCCTTTTAGACTTGGGCTTGCCATTTTTTTATGGCAAAACCGTGGTCATTGGCATTGACGGCATGGCCGCTACGGGTG
>CAMCJY010000163.1 GCA_945875225.1 Comamonas sp. lk
CACCATAGCGTCTGGGCAATCGCAGATTCCGTGCCGCCGGCCTGGCCCAGGTGCGCAAGCAGTGCCGGGGAAAATGCGTTGACCCACCACGCCAAAGCAAAGAGCATGGCCATTTTCAAATAGTGGGTCATCTCAATTGGCTCAGTTGGTTTGCTCAATCTCAAACACCTGGCGCAAATAGGCCAGGCATTTTTCATCGTCGCACATGCCCTTGCCGTACGAGTCCGACATTTTGGCCACCGATTTATTGAGGCCCAGCGGATGCTCAAAAATAATAGCGGCGTAGGTTAGGACAAAAATGAGGGAAAGTGTCGGTGTCACCCCCCGAAGATAACCCAGAGTAGGGGTGGTGCCAATGGGGGATTGTCCGCATGACTTGCCCGACCCAGGCGCTGGACGCCATCTTTGGGCCGATATTTCTCTTATGTTATATTTAATTTTTTAACTATATTTAATTGGATTAAAGATGCTCAAAGAATTTAGAGAATTTGCGCTAAAAGGCAATGTGGTTGATTTAGCCATCGGGGTGATTGTGGGTGCCGCATTTGGGAAAATTGTGGATGCCATGGTGGTGGACTTGATCATGCCCGTGGTCTCTATGGTGTTTGGTCGCTTGGACTTTTCGAACTACTTTATTGCACTGGCTCAAGTGCCGGAGACGGTGCCGCTCACGCTCGATGCCCTGAAAAAAGCAGGCATCCCCGTTTTTGCTTATGGCAACTTCATCACCGTGGCAGTCAATTTTCTGATCTTGGCCTTCGTGATCTTCCTGATGGTCAAGCAGATCAACCGCATGAAGCGGGCGGAGGCTGCTCCGGTCGCGCAAGCGCCAGCAAGTACGCCTGAGGATATTTTGCTGCTGCGTGAAATCCGAGACCAGCTCAAGCGCTGACCCATTTCTCGGCGACCACTTGTTTGCATGATTGGCCGTTGCAGCGCGAAAAACTATTTCAGCCCCTATCCTCTCGGTCCATGCTGCGGTCAATCGCGCCCAAGCGCGCGAGCGGGTCGCTCTCTTCCAACAGGGCTTGCTTGTAGACGGCGGGCAGGGGCAGGAGTTCGGCCCAGCGGTTGGCGACCCAGCCGCATTCGTCCAGACGGAAGGGGGGCAGCAGGGGTAGCTCTGCTAGGCGCCCGTCTCGCTGCGCCATGGCGATGCCCCGGCCCAGGCGTTGGGCTAGGTATTCCAATTCGGGCGGGATGTCCAAGGCGGCATCGGGCGCCAGGTACTCCACATCACCGTGCCACACGCCCAGCGGGCCGGCGTGCGTGCGGTGCAGGGCAAAGCGCTGTCCGCCATGGCAACGTATGCGTAGCAGTGCAGCCTGCACGGTTTCCAGGCTGTCAATGTGGGCCAGGGTGCCATAGCTAAATAGCTTAGGCATCTGGCCTGGCACCGTCACTTCCTGGCCTTCTTCTATCCAAGCGATGCCAAATGGTGTTTGCTCGCGGTGGCAGCGGCGTACCAAGTCCAGGTAGCGCACTTCAAATATTTGCAGGTCTAAGCGGCCATCGGGGTACAGGCCGTGGGAAAGCGGGAAAAGGGGGATGGTTTCCATGAAGGCTTGGGATAGCTAACAATGCGGCAGGATACTATCTCGCCCGGTGCCGCAACGCGCCGCCAGGTACCAAAGCCCCTGCCGACGCGCGGCCAGCATGCTCATTTTGGAAAGTAGCAATATGAAAGCCATTTGGAAGAACACCGTGATTGCCCAAAGCGACGATATCGTGATGGTCGAGGGCAACCACTATTTCCCCGCCAGCGCCCTGAACCGCGAGTTGGTGCACTTCAGCAACCACCGAAGTAGTTGCGCTTGGAAGGGCCAGGCCTATTACTACTCGCTGATGGTGGACGGCGAACTCAACGCCGACTGTGTGTGGTACTACCCAGACCCCAAGCCCGAAGCGGCCTCAATCCGTGACCGGGTGGCGTTCTGGAAGGGTGTGCAGGTCAGCGACTGACTGCAGATCGACGGCCTTCCCAATCTGAGCGTGAAAATCGTTGATGGCGCCTCAGGCGATCAGGTCAAACAGGCGACCGGTCAGGCCGTGGGTAAAGCCTTTAGTTTCCTGGGGCTGGCTCGCAATCGGTGGTGCATGGCTCAGGTGTTTGGGCGGCGCGACAAAAGCCCAGGGGTAGGCGGGGCGCAAGTCCTGGGCACAGCGCCAGGCGCCGGGCAGATTGCTGCTTTGCAGGGCGGCGCCGATGTGGCTGATTGGGCCGTTGTGCGCCATATCATCATCATGGCTGACCACCGCGCTAAAGGCCAGGCGCGCGGCGTCCAAGGAGCCCGATTGCAGGGACGCGATCAATTGGCGCAGGCGCTGCTCACGCTTTTTCTTGCGTTCGCCTGCGTTGCCTGCGTAATGGCCTGAGCGGATTTCCCAGCCCATGCTTTGGATTCCAATTCCTTGTGCCATGGCGCACTCCTGCGTTGGCTATAAGGCGTTTGCACGCCTTACCTATCCGCTGCACAGGGCCAACTTTGGCCACTGCCATCGTGCGGATGCCTGCAAGCGGCGACTAAAAGTTGCCGCTTGTGCTTCGGTTTAGCAAGTTACGGGCCAACGCGAATCTGCTGTCCCTAAAGGTATCGCCTAGCAGCGCAAAGCGCCTTAGGCAAGGCGAGCTCCTTGCGGGCCTCATTATTTGCTGCCACTGTGTTTGTGTATCCTGTTCTTTGCCCAACCGACCCCAAGGAGTTCCATGGCCCCCGCCACACATTTGCTTCCACCTGATGACGCGCTGCGTCGCCAGCTGCATGATGAGGTTCATGCCCGCCCGCCGGCCAGTTTGCAGCTGCCCGCGCTGGTCACTTTTGTGGCGGTGCTCAATGCCGATATCAGCCGCGATCAGGAAGCGGCCCATTTGCGCGTTTTACCGGGTCAGGCCGGGCTGACGGCGCAGAGCCTGGAAGGCAATTTTTTGCGTCTGCACTTAGAGGGCTATAGCCTGAAGTGGGAACGCCATAGCGAATTCACGCGTTACTCCATCGTCCAGCCCTTGGCCGCTTCCGACAGTGTGCGCCAACCCGCCGACGTGTTGGCGATGCTGGCCGTGCCGGCCCAGTGGCTGCGCGCTATTCCCGGCGCCACGGTGGCTGCGGTGCAGCTGGCCATGGTGCATGGCGACTTGCAGCAGGGCAGCGCGTTGATGGAGTTGGCCCAGCAATGGTTAGCGGGCTCAGACATCGTGGCCTCGCAACTGGGCCACGGCCATTCGGCGGCTTACACCGAATTCAAGATCGGCGCCGACGGCTTTGAACGCATGCTGGTGGTAGCGCCGCTGGGCACCAGCCAGGCGCGTGCCGGGCGGATTTCGCAGCGCTTGCTGGAGCTAGAAACCTACCGCCTGATGGCGCTGCGCGGCTTGCCCGTTGTCAAAGACCTAGGGCCCGAGCTGGCACAGGCCGAGACCGCGCTGGCCGATATCACCGCCCGGCTCGAAGGCAATACCGCTAGCGACCAGCAATTGCTGGACCAATTGGTAGCGCTGGCGGCGCGGGTGGAGCGCTATGTGGCCATTCACAGTTACCGGTTTTCGGCGACCCAGGCTTATAACAACCTGGTGGTGCAGCGCATTGCCGAGTTGCGCGAAAAAGTCATGCCCGGCACCCAGACGATTGGCGAATTTATGCAGCGCCGCCTGTCGCCGGCTATGGCGACCGTGGCGGCAACCGCCCAGCGCTTGGCGACCTTGTCCGAACGCGTGTCCCGCACCAGTGCCTTGCTGCGCACCCGGGTGGACATTGCCACAGAATTGCAAAACCAGCAATTGCTGGAAAAGTTGACCCGTGGGCAGGAATTGCAACTGCGCTTGCAAACCACGGTGGAGGGCTTGTCTATCGCAGCTATTTCGTATTACGTGGTGAGCCTGCTGCACTACGCCGCCAAAGCCCTGATTGCGGCGGGCGTGCCCATCAACCTAGAGGTAGCCGTGGGGGCCTCGGTGCCACTGGTGCTGTGGAGCGTATGGCGCATCACCCGCAAAGTTCAGGTGGCGCTGGATAAAAAATAAGTGGACTACGAGCTTGCGCCTAGCGCACTCCGTAGCCCATGGTCTGGGGCAGCCAGAGCACGATCTGCGGGAAGACGGTGATGGCCAAAAGTAGTGCCAGCAGCATCAGTAAAAACGGCCAGCCTTCTTTCATCATCGCGCTAATCGGTATGCCAGTGAGCGCCTTGATGACAAACAGCAGCATGCCAAAGGGGGGATGAATCAGGCCGATCATCATATTGAGCACGACCAGCACGCCAAAGTGCACCAGGTCGATACCCAACAAGTTGACCGCCGGCAGCAGCATGGGCACAAACACCAGCAACAACACGGATACGTCTAAAAAACAGCCCAGCACTAAAAACAATAGGTTGACGAAGAGCAAAAACTGCAGGGACGACAGTTGCATGCCTTCGACCCCATGCGCCATCGCCTGGGGCACGCCTTCCGCCGTGAAGGCATAGTTCAGGATGAAGGAGCCGGCCAGAATCAGGGTAATCACTGCGCTGCTGCGCGTGGACTCCAGCACCACGGCCCAGAAGCTGTGCCAGCTTAAGGCGCGAAATACCAGCGCCGCTAGCACCAGCGCGTGCAAGGCGGCAACCGCAGCCGCTTCGGTGGGTGTAAATGCGCCACTGTAAATACCGCCCAGCAGCACCAGCGGCATAGACAAGGGCAGGGCGCCCCGGAAAAAAATCTGCGGCCACTGGCGTAAGGGCACCGGCGCTTCGCGCGGCATATTGCGCCGCGTGGCGATGATGTGGACGACCAGCATCATCAGCAAAGCCATGCACACGCCGGGCACCACGCCGCCCAAAAACAAAGCCCCGACCGAGGTGCCGGAGACCAGGGCGTAAATCACCATCGGGATGCTGGGCGGGATGATGGGGCCTAGCGTGGCGCTGGCCATTACCACCGCACCGGCAAAGCCGGGCGTGTACTCGGGCTTTTTCAGCATTTCGCGGATGGTGACCAAGCCCGGCCCAGCGGCGTCGGCAATCGCGCTGCCACTCATGCCGGAAAAAATCACACTCACCACAATATCCACCTGCGCCAGGCCGCCGCGCATACGGCCTACCAGAATGCGGCAGAAATCAAAAATGCGTTCACTCACCGTGCCCGCGTTCATGAGGTTGGCGGCAAACACAAACATGGGCACCGAAAGCAGTACATAGTTGTTGTACAGGCCGTTGCACACTTGCTCGGCGACCAGCCCAAGGTCTTGCCCTTTGGCCAGCAGGTAGG
>CAMCJY010000164.1 GCA_945875225.1 Comamonas sp. lk
GCCGGCCTCAGTCAGCACTGTCACCAGCGGTTTATTGAGGTCGGGAAACACATCGACCGGTGTGCGCCAGGCGGTCAATGCCCCATAGACCATGAGTAAAGTCGCAAAGGCCAGGACGAATAGCCGGTTGCGCAGGCTGTATTGAACGATCCAGTTGAACATGATGCTTGGTCTCCGTTCAGCGGATCTGCGCAACCAGCGCCGCGCCTTCGACCAACACACGGTTGTCAGCGGACAGTCCCTGGGTGACCAACACCGTGCCAGCGTCCAGCGGCTGGACCTGAACTGGCTGCGGCATGAAGCGCTCGGCGCCAATCTTGATCCAGACGATGGGTTCGTTAGCCGGGCTGCGCACGACAGCAGAGGCCGGCAGTACGATGCCCTTGCGCCGCTCCTTGAGCGCCGCGACCAGTGTCACGGTTTGACCTACCGCCAAGGGTGCTGCGCCAGCAGCGACCGAAGCTCGGAAGTTCAGCGGCAGCATGCCGTCACGCAAGGACCGCGCAGCGCCGACCAGTTGCAGCTTGACGCCCTCGAGCCCGGCCAAATGGGCTGCGCCCAAACGACTACCGAGCGACACATCGGGTGTGCTGGCCTCCACCATCAGGCGCGCAGGGTCGATGACCTCGATCAACACCTCGCGTGTGTCCGCAATCTGGCCCGCCTTCACATCGGCACGTGCAATCACACCCGAGACCGGCGCGCGCAAGGGCTCACGCACATCCAAACTCGCGGCGATGCGCTGTTCGCGCTCGGTCAGTGACTGGACATCGATGCGTGCAGCGTCGATGTCCTTGCGTGGCACCGTGCCTTCAAGCGACTCCAAACGGCGCAGGCGCTGCTCAGCCAAGTCCCGCGCAGCTTTCAACTCGGCACGCTGTGACTGTTGGGCTGCCAAGGCAAATGGATCAGCATGATGGCGCACCCACACCAGCACCTCGCCTTGCTTGACGGCTTGGCCCGCCATTGGCAATCCGCGCGGTCCAGGCTCAACACGTCCGCCATGCGTGGCCTGCACTTGGCCGCTGGCATTGGGGTCTGCCACGACCCGGCCGGGTAACTGGATCGTCGCGGCGGCCTCGGACTCAGGGGCCAATTGGGTACGCAGCCCCATGCGCCTTTGCGCGAGCTTGGGCACATTCACGCTGCCATCTGCTAAGCGGGCGAGCCCACCAGCAGTCGGCGAAGACGCTTGATCCAAATGTTCACCATTCGGGCCGTGCGCGCCCGGGCCAGCCCAGGCAGAAAGGGCACTGGCCATCGCCAGAACCGCCACTTGAACGCCAAAATAAAACAGACGTTTCATGCTCGACCTCCGAGAGAGAACCGACGCTGGCGCTGCTTGCGCAGGCGCGCGACTGACATACCGACCAATACCGAAGTGGCCAAGGCCCCAAGCGCCCACCACTCCCAATGGAAGTGGTGATCATCAACGGCCGCGGACGCTGGCACACGCAACACCGCATCAAGCAAGTCGCTGTCCTTGCCGGCAAGCACGGTGATCACCAGCGGGTGTTCGCCCGCTGTAAAGAGCTTTTGGAGCATGGCCGGGTCGTCGATAGCGTAATGACCCACATCAGCCTGAAATTTAGCCTGCGCTTTCAGACCACCAGACTCCACTTCAACCTGCGCCTGGAGCACGGGCTCATTGCTCGCAAAGCGGTCAATGAAAATAGACAATGTGCCACCGGTCAATGTTGCGACCAGCTCAAAGAGATCAGACGTGGCTTCGATTTGAAGGCTGGCCTGCATGGCATTGGCCTGACCCGTGGTTGGCGCATCCAAGTGCTCGCCGTTGGGGCCATGCGCGCCAGGGCCAGCCCAGGTGGGCAAAGGCATCAGCGCCAGCAGGCTGGCAGTCAAGCCGGCCCACACGAATCTGGAAATAAAGAGATGAATCATGGCAGTAATCCCAAAGCTTGTTCAAGGCGAGCCATCGCCGTTTGATGGTTGATCTGATGACGCGCCAAGGCACTCTTGGCGCTAAGGGCTGCGGCCATGGCGCGCAGCATGTCGGGCAGCGCCGTTTCACCGGCACGGAAGGACTTGTCAATCAAGCGGGCGCGTTCGGCCAGCAATTGCGCCCGCTCTTGCTCCGCTTGCAGTTGCGCCTGACTCAAGCCCAGCTGGCTCTGCGCCAGCGCCACTTCAGCCCTTAAGCGCTCGCGGGTTCGCTGGGCCTGGGTTTGTGCCATGTCCAGTTCACCGAGCGCCGCAGTGATGCGCGGCTGCTGATAGACCTGTCCACCCACTGGCACCCGCAGCGCCACCACCACACTGCTTTGCGAAGCGGCCCCTTGCCCTGGGTGCTCTAGCCGCAAACCCAGAGTCAGTTCTGGCGAATCCGAGCGTTGAACCGTCGCCAAATCCGCCCGACGCTGGCCCAAGTCCACCGCGGCGCTGGCAAGAACGAGTTCGGGGTGGGTGTCCGGTAATTGCGCCAAGACCGGGGCAACGCTCGTCTGCAATTTCAGGGGCGCAAGGCCTGTGAGCAGGTGCCAATGGGACTGCTGGATACCCAAGGCTTGACGCGCTGCGCCTGCATGCGCTTGGGCTGCGAGCCACTCAGCCCGAGTTGCAAGCGCATCGGCGGGGGCAAGATCACCCGCACGCACGCGCCTGTCGACATCCTGCGTCAATTGGGCGAGGTCTTGAACCTGCTGTTCCAGCTGGTACAGGTCGGCCTCGGCCAGATGCAGGGCGCCCATCGCTTCGCGCAGTCGCCCCGCCAAGCGCAGGCGCTCGGCCTGTTCAGTGGCCTGAACCCAAGCCGACTGAGATTGAGCTGCCTGCCCCTCAGTTTTGCGCTGTCCAGGCCACCACAGGGGAAGGGCCAATTCAAGCTCGGTCTCACGGCTTCCGGCAGGCGCACCTGCGCTCCCCTCGCGTTGGCCCAAGCTCAAGGCCGGCGCTGCAGATAACCAGCTTTGTGTGACTGCCTGGTCAGCCTGAGCGCGGGCAGAGCGACCGCGGGATTCGGACACCTCTAATGAGCGTTGCCAAGCAGCCTCAAGCGCTTGCTTGAGCGTATGCGTGCCCGCCGCGGCATGGGATGCAGCGCGCGTACTTTCTTGCGCCTGCCCGGACGTTGGAGTAACAAGAGCCATGGACAGCAGCGCGCAAGGCATCAAAGCGTACGCCGACGGCCATGGCCCATGCCATGTCATTATTTTCATAGTGTTGATCGCTAATTTGCGCCCAGTCACACGCGCCAAATACAGACGCAGCGAGAGGGGCGGAACCAAAAAACGCGCTGCGCAAGTTCAAACGCAGGCAAGGCCGAAAGTCAGGCCCTTGGTTTCGGGGGTCGATCGAGTCCGTCGGGCAGCAGCTGGCCCCTGGAGAAGAAACGCTCTAAAGGAAGTTGATAAGCGCCGACCAGCACGGGCGAAGAACACTGCGGGCTAGGCAAGGCTAAAGAAAACTGGCTGGCGTCGGACAGGCCATGCACGGTTGATGCCGTGGAGTTGTCCTCGTGAAAGTCATCCGCATGATCATCATGGTGATGGGCAACACCCTGGAAGTGAAGCAGCTCATGCTGTGCATGCTCTTCATGCGCCACAAGCGCACCAAAGCCAGCAAAGGCCAGCGACTGCCAGCCCATGCAAAGAATTAGAAACACTGTGACTAATCGCTTCAACATAGGGCCGATGTTAGCAGTGACCAGCAATGAGTACGCGTTCTGTCAGCGCAATGCGCCTTGCGAGGAATCAGGGTAATTCCTTTTAAGCGCTGTTCACGCTCAGTCGTGGACTCAGAAAAGATTACCTAGTTGGCATACGCGCATGCGCAAGTCATCTGACAACTCGGGCCGCAGCAAGTGCCGCGCCACTGGACTTGCCTGCGGCAATATCACTTCTCAGTGCTTGGAGTTGGATGGCCTGCTGGCGCTCGGTGTCCTCGAGCAAACGCAGTCCAGCACGGACGACTTCGCTGACGTTGTTATAGCGGCCGCTTTCGACTTGGTCGCGGATGAAGGTCTCAAAATGGGGGCTCAGGGCAACGCTGGTGGGCATGACGCTCTCCTAACAATGAATAACTATTATTACTTACCAAGGGGCACGCCTTGCCAAGATTGACCGGATGCCAGCAGAAAAAACGCCTCAGCCGCGCCTTGAAGTACTGAATTTGGCCTGAAAAAATCCAATTCCCTTACCTAACCATAATTAATGGACATTCGAATATGCTCGGGCGCTATTTAAAGATCCTGCACAAGGGCAAGCTTGGTATTTCCACCCATTTTGGTTAGGCGCTCAAAACGAGGAGTTATCAGTTCATGCTGATGAAAGCAAATGCCGCAGCACGGCACACTGACAACACAAGTGCAGATGTCCCTATTGCACTGGTAATTGGCAGCGGTTTTGGTGGTTTAGCCGCCGCCGTTCGGCTGGCTGCAAAGGGCTGGCGGGTTCAGGTGCTTGAAAAGCTGGATGTACCTGGTGGTCGCGCACGGGTGCACAAAGTAGACGGTTACATCTTTGATGCAGGACCGACCATCATCACTGTGCCCTTCTTATTAGAGGAGTTGTGGGCACTGGCCGGGCGCAAGTTGAAAGACGACGTCGATCTGCGTCTGATAGATCCCTTTTACCGGGTCCGCTTTGCAGATGGGGACCACTTCGATTACAGCGGCGACCCCGAGCGCATGCGCTCCGAGGTGCTACGGATCGATCCAAGGGCGGGACCTGGTTACACCGCTTTCATGGAGGAGGCAGACACTTGCTACAAATTAGGCTTTGAATCTCTGGGTTGCCATGCATTTGACAGCACCGCAGACCTACTCAAAGCAATTCCTTCTATGGCCCGCATGAAAGGTTGGCGCAGCTTGCATGCCATGGTCGCCAGCCATCTTAAGCACCCCAAACTGCGCCAGGCCATGAGTCTGCAGTCGCTTTTAATTGGCGGCAATCCTTTTTCTGTAACCTGCGTTTACTCGCTCATCAACTCTTTGGAGCGGCGTTACGGCGTTCACTGGGCTATGGGCGGCACAGGAACTTTGGTAAACGGTTTTGTTGGTTTGATTGAAGGTATGGGTGGCAGTCTGCGTACTGGCGCTGAAGTACGCCGCATAGAAGTTACAGATGGCCGTGCCTCAGGCGTAACACTGGCCAATGGTGAGACATTGCCCGCCGACATTGTGGTCTGTAATGCCGATACTGCCTGGACTTACAAAAACCTAATCGACGCCAAACATCGCAAGGTCTGGAGTAACGCCAAAGTTGAGGCTGGCAAATATTCGAT
>CAMCJY010000165.1 GCA_945875225.1 Comamonas sp. lk
AGGTGTCTGGCAAGACCCTTGGGGGGCTACCGACGCCTGGCAGTCGCATGCGCCGATGCGCCGCGTGTTTGACCTGGAGGCCGATGGCCAGGCGCATAGCGCGGTGTTGACTCGCGGCAGCCACGGTGGTTTGCGCTTGCAATGCGCAGGTTTGGATAGTGCATTTGCCTATGCCGCCTTGCCCGAGGGCGGCATGGAAGTGTCGCTAAATGGGCAAAGGCATACGGTGCATGTGTACCTGCAAGGTAAGCAGGTGCATGTGTTTACTGCGCAAGGCGCAAGGCAGTTACAAGCCCTAGACCGCCTCGCGCACGCAGCGGTGGCCCCGGTAGAGACAGGGCGCCTGACTGCGCCTATGCCGGGCAAGTTGCTGTCTTTCTCGGTGAAAGTGGGCGACATGGTGCGCCAGGGGCAAGCGCTGGCGGTGATGGAAGCCATGAAGATGGAGCACCAAATCGTGGCGCCTGCTGACGGTTGCGTGCAAGAACTGCTGTTTGCGCCAAGCGACCAAGTGCCCGAGGGCGCCGAACTGCTGCGCATGCAGGCCAAGGTACTGGCCGGCTAATCGCCCGATCTAGGTACAGCGCACTTTTTTAAAACAAGACGAGGACTTTTGGCATGCGTATCAGTTTTTGCGCGCAAACCGATCCCGCGCCCTGGCTGGCGGCTTTGCGGCAGCATTTGCCCCAGTCGCAGGTGGATGTGTGGCACAGCGGCGCAGCACGCGCTGACTATGCCATGGTGTGGGCGCCACCCCAGCAGTTCTTTGATGAGCAGACGGCGCTGCAAGCAGTGTTCAATATGGGTGCCGGCGTCGATGCCCTGTTGCAGCGCCAAATACGCCCTGACCTGCCGATCGTGCGCTTGAACGACGCCGGCATGGGGGTGCAAATGGCCGAGTACGTGTGCCATGCGCTGATTCGCTATACGCGCGACTTTGCGCTTTTTGAGGCGCAGGCGCAGCAAGGGCGTTGGCAGGAGCCACCCGTGCTGGATCGGATAGATTTTCCTGTGGGCATTTTGGGTCTGGGCGTTTTGGGCGAACAGGTAGCGCGCGCGGTGCAACACTTTGGTTTTCCGGTGCTGGGCTGGAGCCGCACGGAACGCCGTTTGGACGGGGTGCGCTGTCTGCACGGGCAGGCGCAATTTGCAGAGTTTTTGGCAGGCACGCGCGTGCTGGTAAACCTGCTGCCTTTGACACCCCAGACCGAAAACCTGTTGAACAAGGCCACCTTGTCCCAATTGCGGTCCGGCGCCTACCTGATCAATATCGCGCGCGGTCGGCATGTGGTGGACGAAGACTTGCTCGCGCTGCTGGACAGCGGACAAATAGCCGGTGCCACCTTAGACGTATTTTGCACTGAACCGCTGCCTGCGGAGCACACGTTTTGGCGCCATCCGCGTGTGACGGTCACGCCCCATATTGCCGGGCGCACCATGCTGCAAGATACGATACAACAAATCGTGGCCAAAATTGCGGCGCTGCAAAGGGGCGAGCCGATTGAGGGCGTGGTGGACCGGGCGCGGGGGTATTGAGCGCGCTTGCCGCGCGGACCGCACTAGCCGCTATGACCTGCCAAGTCGCATAGCTTTTGCCACTCGCGGGATAATGACCGTCTACTCTATTACCCCATGCATTACCCCTCTTCCGTCCAACTCATCGACGTCGGCCCGCGCGACGGGCTGCAAAACGAAAAGCAGCCCGTGCCCGCTGAGGTCAAGATCGAGTTAGTACATCGCTTACAGGCAGCGGGCTTGCGTGGCATTGAGGTGACTAGTTTTGTCAGCCCCAAATGGGTGCCCCAAATGGCCGATAACGCGCAGGTGATGGCCGGCTTGCAGCGCCAAAGTGGCGTGTGCTACTCGGTGCTGACGCCCAATCTGCAAGGCTTTGAAGCGGCGCTGGCTTCACAGCCTGACGAAATCGTGGTCTTCGCCGCCGCCAGCGAAGCCTTCAGCCGCAAAAACATCAATTGCTCTATTGCCGAAAGCATAGACCGCTTTGCCCCGGTGGTGCAGGCCGCGCTGGCCGCTGGCCTACGCGTACGCGGCGCCATGTCTTGTACCGTGGGTTGCCCCTATGAAGGCGAAATTGCTCCAGAGCGCGTGGGCACGCTGGCAGGCCTGATGCGCGGCATTGGTGTGCAGCACATCGGTGTCGCCGACACCATTGGCGTCGGTACACCGCGCAAAGTACAGGCCGCGTTTGAAGCGACTTTGCAGCATTTTTCTTTAGCTGATGTGTCCGGCCATTTTCATGACACCTATGGGCAGGCGCTGGCCAATACCCTGGCCGCGATGGAAATGGGCGTGCACCAGTTTGACGCCTCGGTGGCTGGCCTGGGCGGCTGCCCATTTGCCAAAGGCGCAACCGGCAATGTGGCGACCGAAGACGTGGTGTATATGTTGCACGGCATGGGCATAGACACCGGCATCGATCTGGACTTGCTGATCGATGCCGGCGAGTTCATCAGCAGCTACTTGCAAAGACCCAGCGGCTCGCGCGCAGCGCGTGCCCTGCTGACACGGCGTGAGGCAGCAGCATGATCGACCCAAGCCGCCCTGCACGACCCGACCGAGCGGCACGCAGGCGCGACCCGGTGCGCATGTACAAAGAGCTGCTTGCTGCGCGTGTGCCCGAGGCCTTGGCCTGCCGCTATGCGCCGCCATCACCCTGCATATCGGTGTGCAAGATCGACCCCGACAGCAGCCTGTGCTACGGCTGTTTGCGCACCTTAGAAGAAGTCGGCGCCTGGTCCAACAGCGATGATGATGAAAAACGCGCGGTCTGGGGCAAGATTGCACGGCGCTTGGAAACCGCACCATGAAACACATCCGTTTTTATCTGGACTTTATTTCGCCCTACGCCTATCTGGCGTTTGTGGAATTGCCGCGCGCCTTGGAAGGCCTGAGCTACGCAGTGCAATACCAGCCGGTACTTTTTGGTGGACTGCTCAAGCACAACGCGAACCTCGGTCCGGCTGAAGTGCCTATGAAGCGCGAATGGGTGTACCGTCAGTCGCAATGGCTGGCGCAGCGTCAGGGCACGGTGTTGGACTTACCCGCTGCGCATCCCTTTAACCCGCTAGGCCTTTTGCGCCTGGCTGTAGCCACTGACGCCAATGGCTACCCCAACCGCTATGTGTGCGAAACCCTGTTCCGCCATGTTTGGGAAGGCGGTGCGGACGCAGCCGATGCGCAACGCCTGCAAGCGCTGACCGCGCAACTTGCACCCGCACGCGATCCACGCTCGAATGAAGTAAAGCAAATGCTTAGCGCGCATACGGCGCACGCCTTGTCGCAAGGCGTATTCGGCGTGCCTTCGTACCAGGTCGATGACAAGGTGTTTTGGGGCATGGACGCCTTGCCCATGCTGCGCGCTTATCTAGAAGACCCCGCATGCATTTCCGACGCCGCTTGGAATGCTGCAAAACACTTACCTTCAGGCATCACGCGCAACAAAGCGTGAATTGCCGCATCGCGGAAGTCAACGCGAGGGTTTGACCTTAGTTGGTCAGTATGGGGTAAGTTTGACGCAAGCCCTTGTTATTTTCACGTAAGAGCAGGGTCAGTGCCTTCTCCAAGAATACGGACAGCTCCCGGCGCGGGAGTTTTCAATGATTGGAGACACATATGGCTACAGCAGAAGCTCGCCCGATGTCCACAGAAGAGAAGAAGGTTATCTTCGCTTCCTCGCTGGGCACGGTTTTCGAATGGTACGACTTTTACCTTTACGGCGCTTTAGCAAGCATCATTGCTAAACAGTTTTTCAGCGGCTTGGATGAAGGCTCTGCCTTTATTTTTGCACTGTTAGCTTTCGCTGCCGGATTTATCGTACGCCCCTTTGGCGCGATTTTCTTCGGCCGCCTAGGCGACATGATCGGACGCAAGTACACCTTCTTGGTGACCATTCTGATCATGGGCGCTTCAACCTTTTTGGTCGGCATCCTGCCCAATTACGCCAGCTGGGGCGCTGCAGCACCGATCATCTTGATCGCGCTGCGCTTGCTGCAAGGTCTGGCGCTGGGTGGTGAATACGGTGGTGCAGCCACCTATGTCGCCGAACATGCGCCGCATGGCAAGCGGGGTGCTTACACCTCGTGGATTCAGACCACCGCGACTCTGGGCTTATTCCTGAGCTTGATGGTGATTCTGGGCACCCGTACCGCCATCGGCGAAGAAGCCTTTGCCGATTGGGGCTGGCGCGTGCCTTTCATCGTGTCCATTTTGTTGTTGGCCGTTTCGGTTTACATCCGTTTGAGCATGAATGAATCACCCGCGTTTGCCAAAATGAAGGCCGAAGGCAAAACTTCTAAAGCGCCTTTGAGCGAGTCCTTTGGCGAGTGGAAAAATCTCAAGATCGTGATCTTGGCTTTGGTGGGTCTGACCGCAGGCCAGGCAGTGGTCTGGTACTCCGGCCAGTTCTATGCGCTGTTCTTCCTGACGCAGGCGCTGAAAGTGGACGGCACGACCGCCAACATCATGGTGGCCATCTCCTTGATCATCGGCACGCCATTTTTCATCATTTTTGGCACACTCTCTGACAAGATCGGCCGCAAGCCCATCATTTTGGCGGGTTGCTTTTTGGCGGCGGTGACTTACTTCCCGGTATTCACCGCGCTGACCAAAGCCGCCAACCCAGATCTGGCAGCCGCACAGGCGGTCGCCAAAGTCACCGTGACGGCGGATCCGGCCGAATGTTCCTTCCAGTTCAACCCAACCGGTACCACAAAGTTCACTTCCTCTTGCGACATTGCCAAGCAAAAACTGGCTTCGGCTTCGGTGAGCTATGACAATATTGTTGCCCCGGCGGGTCAAGCTGCGGTCATTAAAGTGGGTGATACCGAAGTGACGACTGTGGTGACGCCAGAAGACATCGCGGCGGCCAAAGCGGCGGCGCAAGCCAAACTGGAAGCCCTCAATGCCGCAGATCCTAAAGATCCCAAAGCAATTGCTGCAGCGACCGCCAGCGTGAAGGCTTTGAGTGGCGAAAAAACCGCCAAGGACGCTACCTTCTCGGGAAAGTTGTCGGCTGCCCTCAAAGCGGCTGGTTACCCCGCCAAAGCGGATATGGCCAAGTTTGACAAAGTCTCGGTGGTCATCATCCTGACCTATTTGGTGATTTTGGTGACGATGGTGTACGGCCCCATCGCAGCGATGTTGGTGGAAATGTTCCCCACGCGTATCCGCTACACCTCAATGAGCCTGCCTTATCACATTGGTAACGGCTGGTT
>CAMCJY010000166.1 GCA_945875225.1 Comamonas sp. lk
TCGCGCAATTGCGCTTCGCCCTCAAACACCGGCAGGCAGTGCAGCCCCGCCCAGACTCCCGGCGCAGGCCGTCTTTGCAGCCATACCGCGCCACTGGCATCTTGCGCCCACAAGAGCCATAGCGACTGGCTGCTGCGTTTGAGCTTGCGGCTGCGCACAGGAAACGCTTGCATCGTGCCCGCAGCGTGTGCGCGGCAATCAGTCTGTAATGGGCATTGGCCGCATAGCGGTTTGCGCGCCAAGCAGACGGTGGCGCCCAAGTCCATCATGCCCTGGGTATAGCGCGCCATGGCCTTGGCGCCCGCCTGTTCATGGGGCACTAAATCTTGCGCCAAAGCCCATAGCGCGCGCTCCTGTGCCGCTTGCGCCAGATCGCCCTCAAAGGCCAGCCAGCGCGTCAGCACGCGCTTGACATTCGCATCCAAAATCGCCACCCGTTCGCCAAAACACAGGGACGCGATCGCCGCCGCAGTAGAGCGCCCAATGCCTGGCAGGGTTTGCAGCAGCGCGGCCTGTTGTGGGAATTGCCCACCGTGTTGCTGCACCACGATCTGCGCGCAGCGGTGCAGATTGCGCGCCCGGCTGTAATAGCCCAGCCCGCTCCATAAACCCATCACCTCGTCGGCGCTGGCCTGTGCCAAGTCGGCCACCGTGGGTAGGCGGCGGGTAAAGCGTTCGAAGTACTCACGCACCGTGGCGACCTGGGTTTGCTGCAACATGATTTCAGACAGCCAGACGCGATACGGGTCTTGGGTGTTTTGCCAGGGCAGGCTATTGCGTCCATGGCTTGTTTGCCAGCGCACCACTTTTTCCGCCACGCCGGGCACGCTCTTGTCACTTAGGACTTTTGGCATACCGGGCAAAAAAATGTGGACCTTTGGCCTTGGCGTATTGCTTTGATGGGGCTGCCGCAAGCGCGACAGGGCAGGCCTTGGCGCCCGTACACCGCTGCCTCGAGTTGGAAATAACCCGATTCGCCTTTTGCATTGGAAAAGTCTTTGAGCGTGCTGCCGCCGATTTCTACTGCGCGTGCCAGCACCGTGCGTATGGCTGCGTGCAATCGCGTGGCGCGCGCCAGGCTGATGCGTTCGGTCCGGGTGCTCGGGCGGATACCGGCCATGAACAAGGCTTCGCTGGCGTAAATATTGCCAACACCCACTACCAGCTCGCCACCCAACAGCACTTGCTTGACCACGGTTTTGCGCTTTTTTAGGGCTTTCCAAAAATCCAACGCATGGAAATCGTCTCCCAAGGGTTCTACCCCCAGTTTGCCTAGTAATTTGTGGGCGGCGGGGCTGGACTCAGCGGGCACAAACACCACCGCGCCAAAGCGGCGCGGGTCATGCAAGCGCAGCGTGCCCTGGCTGGTTTGCAAGTCCATATGGTCGTGCTTACCGGCCTCGCCCGGCACGCGCTCAAAGCGCAGGCTGCCCGACATGCCCAGATGCAGCAGTAACAGGCCTTGGTCTAAATCCAGCAACAGGTATTTGCCCCGGCGGCGCACGCCAAGCACCTGGCGGCCCGCCAGCGTCTGCGGCTCACAGCCCAAGGGCCAGCGCAGGGCTTTGCCCATACGCAGGGCCAGAATGTGCGAGCCCGCGATGCGATCGGCAAAGCTTTGGCGTGTCACTTCAACTTCGGGTAATTCGGGCATAGGTGGGGTAGGTAAAGCAAAGCCAGTGCAGGGGCATGGCCCGGACCGGAGATCGATTGCGCGGGGCTTGGATTATTATGACCTCATGAAACGCACTCCCTTTTTGATGGCTCTCGCGCTGTTGGCTCTTATTGCTGATGCGCGCGCGCAATCGGCCAAAGCCCCGGTGCCCCAAGCCATTGCCGCAGAGAAAGCGGTCGAGCGCTCGGCACTCAACGCTTCTATTTTTTACCAGGTGATGCTGGCCGAAATGAGCTTTAACAATGGCGATACCGGTGCGGCCTACAGCCTGATGTTGAACGCCGCGCGCGAGTCCAAAGAGGCCCAACTATTTCAGCGGGCGGTGGATATCGGCTTGTCCGGGCGCGATGCCAATGCCGCAGTGGGCGCGGCCAAGGCCTGGCAGCAGGCGTTGCCGCAGTCACCAGAGGCGGACCGCTACCTTTTGCAATTGCTGATCGGGCTTAACCGCTTGCCCGAAACCCTGGCCCCTTTGCAGCGCAGCGTGGCCCGCGCCCCGCAAGCTGAACGCGCCGGCCTGATTAGCGCGCTGACGCGCTTGTTTGCGCGCGCCAGCGACAAAGCCGCTGCTGCCGACCTCATCGAAAAAGCCTTGGCTGCAGAGCTGGGTAACCGTAGAAGCGGGCCGGCCGGCTGGGCCGCCATTGGCAATTTACGCCTGGTGGCTGGCAACCGCGCTGCGGCACTGGTAGCGGTGCGCAAAGGCGCTGCATTGGACGCTTTGTCGGACGATATTGCAGCCCTGGCCATCAACCTACTCGACGGCAGCTCGGAAGATCTGGATACATTGCTGGGCGCGTACTTTGCCGCCAGCCCATCGGGCCAGGTGCGTATGGGCTATGTGCGCAAATTGATCGACTTGCAGCGTTATCCCCAAGCCTTGGCGCAGGTGACGCAGCTAACGCAGGCGCAGCCGGACTTCGCCGATGCCTGGCTGCTGCGCGGTTCGATTGAATTTCAAAACCAAGACTTGCAAAATGCCGAGCAGTCTTTGACTCGCTATTTAGGTGCTTTGCCGCCAAGCCGCACGCAGGAGGACCCAGATGAGGACGGCCTCACGCCGCGCGGCATCGTGCAAGCTTATTTTCTGCTATCGCAAATTGCAGAAAAGCAGGGCGATTTTGCGAAAGCGCAAAGCTTTCTCGCGCGTATCAACAGCCCGCAAGACATTGCCAGAGTGCAAATCCGCCGCGCGATGATGTTTGCCAAGCAAGGACGCTTGGAAGAAGCCCTGGCCTTGGTGCGCAACCTGCCCGAGGACGATGCCGACGAAGCGCGCAACAAGTTGCAGGCGCAATTGCAATTGCTGCGCGAAGGGCGGCGCGAAGAAGAAGCCTATGCCTTGCTGACCCAGTCGACCCAAAAAGCGCCAGACGATGTGGACTTGTTGTACGAACTGGCCTTGTCTGCGGAAAAACTGGGGCGGGTTGATGAAATGGAAAAAGCCCTGCGGCGCGTGATTGCGCTGCAAGCCGATTACCACGCCGCTTACAACGCCCTAGGCTATTCACTGGCCGACCGCAACCAGCGTTTGCCCGAGGCCCGCGCGCTGATTGAAAAAGCACTCAGCTTCGCCCCTAACGACCCTTTCATTCTGGACAGCCTGGCCTGGGTGGAGTTTCGCAGCGGCAATAGCGCGCAAGCGGCGAGCATCCTGCGCGCCGCCTTTAGCGCCCGCCCCGACGCCGAAATTGCGGCCCACCTGGGCGAAGTTTTGTGGACTATGAATTTGCGCGACGAGGCTAATGCCGCCTGGGCCAAGGGGCTGGAGCTCAACCGCGAAAACGACACGCTCAAGTCCACCATCGTGCGCCTACGCGGCAGCTTATGAGCCATAGGCGGGCCTATGCCGGGCGCCTGTTTGCGGCCTGTCTGGTGCTCCTGTGTGCGCTGCTCGTAGCCTGCAGCACACCAACTAAACGGCAGGAGTACGTGACCCCCAACGATGTGTGGGAGGGCCGTTTGTCGGTCCAGGTCGCAGGCGAAGCGCCGCAACGTATTAGCGCGGATTTTTTTCTGGAGGGTACGGCCCGCCGCGCCAGCCTGACGCTCAACTCGCCATTAGGCACCCGTCTGGCCCGCATGCAGTGGGATGCCACTTCGGCCACGCTTGAAGTAGGCGATCAAAAGCGCAGCTTTGAATCGGTCGATGCCATGAGTACCCACACGCTGGGCAGCGCCCTGCCCATGCAGGCCTTGTTTGCCTGGCTGCAGGGGCGGCCCGAAACCGCGCCGGGCTGGGAGATTCAAACCCTGGACATGCGGCAAGGCCGTATCCGCGCGCGCAGCGTGGACCGAACGCCCGCAGTGCAAATTGATCTGGTGCTTGAGCCCAGATAATGCAGGCCATGCAGGCGCTCTACGACATCCCCGCCCCGGCCAAGCTCAATTTGTTTTTGCATATTACGGGGCGGCGTGCTGACGGCTATCACCTGCTGCAGTCGGCATTTATGTTGGTCGACTGGTGCGACCAACTGCATTTTGAAATGCGCAAGGACGGGGGTATAAGCCGCGAAGACCTGACCTGGGTCCTGCCCGAGGATGACTTATGCCTGCGCGCGGCCAAAGCGCTGCAAAGCGCCAGCGGCTGTGTCTTGGGCGTACACATCGGCATTGCCAAATCCATACCCGCCCAGGCCGGTATGGGTGGCGGCTCGTCAGACGCGGCCTGCACCCTGCTGGCGCTCAACCGGCTGTGGAAGCTGGATTGGACGCAGTCCCAATTGGCTGCACTTGGCCTGCAACTGGGCGCCGACGTGCCCTTTTTCCTGCTCGGGCAGCATGCCTGGGTGGAAGGTGTGGGCGAACAGCTCACGCCGATCAGCTTGCCTGCGGTGCGCTTTGCGGTGCTTAAGCCCGAGGCCGGGTTGGACACTCGCAGCGTCTTCGCCCACCCCATACTCGAACGCAATACCGGCCTTGCTATAATTTCAGGCTTCGCTGCAAACCCCTACGGCTTTGGCCGCAACGATTTGCAGCCTGTTGCCGAACTGCTTTGCCCCGCTGTGGGCCAGTCTCTTGCCTGGTTTGCAGCGCAGGGATTGACCGCCAGGATGACGGGTTCAGGCAGCGCGGTGTTTGCGTTACTGCCCCCAGGCCTTGAGTTGGCTGGTGCCCCTGAGCACATGGCACTGCGGGTCTGCAACAGTTTGGAGGCGCATCCCCTGCTAGGGTGGTGTTGAAAGCGTTGGTTTTCGGTTGGCAGCCTTGTGCTGGCAACCCGTGTAGGGGACTCGCCAAGTTGGTTAAGGCACTGGATTTTGATTCCAGCATGCGAAGGTTCGAATCCTTCTTCCCCTGCCAAATTTTATTAACGGTACAGCCAGACGGCATGATGAAGTCCTGAAACCGCCCACCAGCGCCCTGCCAACCCAAGCCCCACCCCTATGCAAGCCGATACCACCCCCGACTTCATGGTATTTACCGGCAACGCCAACCCTGAGTTGGCAGCGGAAGTGGCGCGCGATCTGGGCATCAATTTGGGTGCGGCCAGCGTGGGACGGTTCTCTGATGGTGAAGTCACCGTCGAAATCAACCAAAACGTGCGCGCCCGCGAC
>CAMCJY010000167.1 GCA_945875225.1 Comamonas sp. lk
AGTTCAGCTACGTGCTGGAGTCGGGTAAGTCGCAGGGCCGCAAGGTCAGCAAAAAACACCCGTTTGAAGGCGTGCTGCCCAATTTGCAGCGGCGTTACCGCGAGACCGAATCGAGCCTGGTGCGCGAAGACCTGGCGCGCTTGCGCAGCACGCACCCCTGCAGCGAATGCAAGGGCACGCGCTTGCGCGCCGAGGCACGTCATGTGAAGGTGGGCGAAGGCAGCCAAGCCCGGGCGATTTTTGAGATCAGCCAAAGCACTTTGCTAGAAGCGCAAAGCTATTTTGAAAGCCTGCAACTGCGCGGCTCCAAGGGCGAGATTGCGGCCAAAGTGGTGCGTGAAATCGGGCTGCGGCTGAAGTTTTTGAATGACGTTGGCTTAAGTTACCTAAGCCTCTCGCGCAGCGCCGAAACGCTGAGCGGCGGCGAGTCGCAACGCATACGGCTGGCCAGTCAGATCGGCTCAGGCCTGACGGGTGTGATGTATGTGCTGGACGAGCCCAGCATCGGCCTGCACCAGCGCGACAACGACCGCCTGATCAGCACCTTGCGCCATTTGCGCGACATCGGTAACAGCGTGCTGGTGGTGGAGCATGACGAGGACATGATGCGCGCCGCCGACTACGTGATCGACATGGGCCCGGGCGCCGGTTTGCACGGCGGGCAGGTGACTGCACAGGGCAGCTTTGCGCAGGTGCGCGACAACCCCAACTCGCTGACCGGCAAATACCTGTCGGGCGCGCTGCAAATTGCGATTCCTGAGCACCGCCGCGCATGGTTACCGACCGTGGATAGCCTTGCCTACCAAGCCAAGAACCCTTCGCGCTTTGCACCCAGCCCAGCGGCCGAGCGGCGTGCCGAGCGCGAAGCGCGCCACCGCGCTACCTTGGGCGAGTGGCAATCGCTGCGCGTGTTGGGCGCCCGTGGCAATAATTTGCAGAACGTCAGCGTGGCGTTTCCGGTGGGCTTGTTGACCTGTGTGACCGGCGTTTCGGGCTCCGGCAAGTCCACGCTGGTGAACGACACCCTGTACGCCGCTGCCGCGCGCACCATCCACCGCGCCCACGAAGAACCTGCGCCGCACGACAGCATCGAAGGCATCGAGTATTTCGACAAAGTCATTAACGTGGACCAGTCGCCCATCGGCCGCACGCCGCGCAGCAACCCGGCCACTTACACCGGCTTGTTCACCCCCATCCGCGAGCTGATGGCCGAAGTGCCGATGGCGCGCGAACGCGGCTACGGCGCCGGCCGCTTTAGTTTTAACGTACCCGCCGGTAGTGGTGGCGGGCGCTGCGAAGCTTGCCAGGGCGATGGCATGGTGAAAGTGGAAATGCATTTCCTGCCCGACGTCTACGTGCCCTGCGATGTCTGCGCCGGGCAGCGCTACAACCGCGAGACGCTGGAAGTGCTGTACAAGGGCAAAAACATTGCGCACATATTGGAGCTGACGGTGGAGGCGGCGCTGGACTTTTTTCAGGCCGTGCCCACGCTGGCGCGCAAGCTGCAAACCCTGATGGACGTGGGCCTGAGCTACATCCGCCTGGGCCAGTCAGCCACCACGCTTTCGGGCGGGGAAGCCCAGCGGGTGAAGTTGGCGCTCGAGTTGTCCAAGCGCGACACCGGGCGCACGCTCTACATCCTGGACGAGCCCACCACCGGCCTGCACTTTGCCGACATTGCCCTGCTGCTCAAAGTGCTGCACCAGTTGCGCGATGCGGGCAACACGATTGTGGTGATCGAGCACAACCTGGACGTCATCAAGACCGCGGATTGGGTGATCGACATGGGCCCCGAAGGCGGTTCGGGCGGCGGCACTTTGGTAGCGGCAGGTACGCCGGAGGACATTGCCGCCACCCCTGGCAGTTTTACCGGCACCTATTTGCAACGGGTATTTCAACGGGTATTGCAGCGGCGCGCTTAAACGCTGGCGCCTTAGCGCTTTAACTGGCAACACGTGAATCCTGGAACGGTTTCAAGTGGGCGTCTGCAACAAGTCCATCGCTAGGCACAAATCGGCCCAGGCTTTGGCCTTGTCCGCCGCTTGGCGCAGCAAGGCCTGCGGGGTGTAAGTCACCAGCACGGGCACACCCTGATAGCGATAGACCTGGCCGCGCTGGCGACCCAGCGGCAGTACCGCTTCTTGCGGATGGTCTTGCAGCAATACCTGGTTCGCAAAACGGCCCATAGCCAAAATCACAGCCGGTTGCACCAGGGCAATTTCACGTTGCAAGTAGGCGGCGCATTGGGCTAGTTCGGCGGCCTGTGGCACACGGCCCTGGGGCGGGCGGCATTTGCTCACCGTGGTGACGTAGGCGGCTTCCAAGCCAGGTGCCAGCTCGCCGCGCGTGGCGCCCACGGCTTTGAGCATATTGGCCAGCAGCAAACCGGCTTCGCCGGTAAAGGGTTGGCCTGCGGCGTCTTCGTCTTCACCCGGCGGGTCGCCCACCACCATCCAGCGCGCGCGCCGCCCGGCCTGGGCGCTGAGCATGCTGTGGCTGCGCCCGGCGCACAAACCGCAGGCCTGGCAATCGGCGGCGGTGCGCGCCAGAGCGTCCCAGTCCATGGTGGCTATTTGGCTCAGGTCGTTGGCGCCGTCGCCGCGCTGAACCATGGGCAGGCGGCCAGGGCTGGCGGCTGGGCTTGCAGCCCTTTCAGGATTCGGGGAAAGGGGCCTGAGCGCCGCCTGGGCATTCGGGGTGGCGCGCAACAGGTCTTGGGAGCCCACTGGGTTTACGGCCGCCGCGCCCGGCAAGGTGCTGGAATCGGCCAGAGCGAAATCGGTGCCCGGCAACCAAACGCGCACGCCCATCTCCAAGAGCATGGCGCGTTGGCGGGTGTCTAAAGAAAGCGGCATAGGCCCATTATCCGAGTTGCAAGCGCATCACCAGCGCATCCTCGCGCTGACCGCGCCCGGCAGCGTAATACGCCTTGCGCTGACCGACCACTTCAAAGCCATGGCTTTGGTAGACCTTGATGGCGCGGGCGTTGCCCACCCGCACCTCCAGCCACAAGATGCGCGCCGCTTCGCTGACAGCCCACAATCGCGCGGCGTCCAGCATCAAGCGGCCCCAGCCCTGGCGCTGGTAGCTGGGGTCCACCGTGATGTTCAAAACATGCGCCTCCGCTACGCCGGGCATGACCACGAAGTAGCCCAGCAGCGTATCGCCTCCGAGCAGCAGGCGCGCGTGGTAGCCGCTGTGCAATACATCGCTGAAATTGGCGCGTGACCAGGGGTGGGCATAGGCGCGTTGCTCCACTTCCATCACCCGCGCCAGGCTGGGCATGTCCATGGCCGCTATGCGCACCTCGGCACGCTCCAGCGCTTTAGGTCCCGGCTGTCTGCGCATGCGTTGCGGTGGCGTGAACAGGCGCAGGTGCGGCCTCATTGGAGGCCAGGCCCGCTTTGTGGGCTTTCTCCAAAGCGCGCTCGCCCGTGGTCTTGGCGACTTTGTCGCGCACATACAAAGGCAAAGCCTGATCGGGCGCTACGCATGCACCCGCCGCTATCAAGGCCGGAGCCACTTGCAATAGGGCCAAAGCCTGCGGCAGGGCTTCGCAACAGAACAGGCCCTCAGGGGCCGACAGACGCTCGCCATAGTTGGCAAATACATTGCCGGCCCAGGCACGCCAAGCCGGCGCCGCCATCATCACCTGCCCAGGCTGCATGTCGCCCTTGCCGGGCGACGAACTTGCAGCAGATTGCGCCCAGTCCGCCACTTGCTCGGGCGCCAGAAGGCAAGGCGCTTGCAATGGGGTCCATACGTCGATGGCAAATGCGTAGGTGGCGGCATAGACCTCGTCCATGCGGGCGTCAAGCAAAGCGCTCACACGACCCTGCGCGGCCTGCGGCGCATGGGCTGCCCGGGCACTTTGCGCCAAAGCCAGTAAGGAGGACACAGGCAACACCGGAACACCTGCGCCATACGCCAGCCCCTGCGCGACCGAGCAGGCGGTACGCAAGCCGGTAAAGGAGCCTGGGCCGCTGCCAAAGCAAATCGCATCCAGGTCTTGCAAGCGCAGATCGGCCTGGCGCAGCAAGTCCATGGCAGCGGCGATCAGGCTGCCCGAGGCAGCCGCACCGCCTGCGCCCTGGTGCTGCCAGTAGCGCGGGCCCGCCGGGGTACTGCGCTGCACGGCCACGCTGAGAGCGTCAGTACTGGTGTCAAAGGCCAGAAGATGCATAGTTCGCGCGCGGTTCAGGGCTTTTCAAGGGCCAAGTCCGGCAGCGGCGTTGCCGGGGCCTGTGCCACTTTGCGTACGCCAAACACAATGCCGCAGCTGACCAGGGCCAGACCGGCCAGCACGTTCCAAGGCAAGGGTTCGCCCAAAAACAAGGCCGCGCACAAAGCAGACAGGCCGGGCACCACCGCTGTCATCATGGTCGAGCGTACCGGACCGTAGTACTGAATCATTTTGGTAAAGCCGATGCCCGAGACCACCACCGAACCGACACCCTGAAAACCCATTTGAAACACAATTTCGCGCCAGGGCGCTTGCAATACCTGGCCGGGTAACCACCCCATCAGACAAGCCAGGGAATAGGCCGGCACGTACATCACAAAAGCGAAAGCGGTGATGCCAATGGTGGCCTGCACCGCGTCCAAGGCAAAGCGGCGTACCAGCACGCTGTACATAGACCAGCACATGGCAGCCAGCACAAACAAAACATCGCCGCGCCAAACGCCGCTGCCATCAAACGCATGCAAGAGGCTGGCGCCACCCACCAGGGCATCGCCGCAAACGATCAAACCCAGGCCCAGCGCCCGACCCCAGCGTATGCGCTCGCCCAATAGCAGCAAGGCGAGCAAGGTAGTCCACAAGGGCAGGCTGCCGGGCAACAGCACCGAGGCATGGGCCGCAGGCGCGAAAGCGAACCCGCTATAGGCCAGCGTGGCGTAGAGCAAACCGCCAAACAAACCGATACGCCAGGTAATAGCCCAGGGCAAGGGCGAGACGCCACCAAGCGAGCCGCGCCCCGGCGCAAGCGGGTCCAACTGCTTGCGGGCCGTGCGTGTGATCCACCAGCCCCAGGGCAGCAAGACCAGCGCCGCGCCCCATAGGCGGGCATAGACCACATCCAAAGGCAAAAGTGTGCCGCCGCGCGCAGGGTCGGCCGTAGCGCGCGCGATCACGATAAAAGCCGTCCAGATGGATACGGTCACCACCGCAGCGATGCGGCCTTGTGCAGCGGGAGACAGGCCCAAAGGCGATGCGGCGGGGACA
>CAMCJY010000168.1 GCA_945875225.1 Comamonas sp. lk
GAAACCCTGGACCTGATGCGTACCGTGGGCGTGGACCCGGCGCAGACCTTGCTGCGCCTGCCCCTGGGCCTGCGCTTTGCCGATGGCGACGGCTTGCAGTTACCCGATTGGCCACAACCCTGGAATTTGATGGCCGGACTACTGATGGCGCGCGGGGGGAATATGGGCGACAAAAGGTCTTTGGTACGGGCCTTGCGGCTATGGCGAAAAAACCAATTCCAGTGCAGCGCCCAAACCAGTGTCGCCGAGCTCTGTCAGGGCATTAACAGCACGGTGGTGGAGGACCTGATTGCCCCCTTGTGCATTTCGGCCCTCAACACACCACCGCAACTGGCCAGCGGACAGGTTTTTTTAACCGTGCTGCACGACAGCCTGTTTGCCAAGCTGCGCAAGAAAAAAAAGGTGGCGCTTACCAGTTTGGAGAGCCCTCCTCTGGTGGAGCCGTCCGACGCCGCCGCGCCAGACCTTACACCGTGGCGCGCTAAGGGGTCGGATTTGCTCCTGCCCACGGTGGACCTGAGCGCTTTGTTTCCCCAGGCGGCGGCAGCTTGGCTTAGCGCCCAGGGTGCCAGCGTCCACTTGGGCCGGCGCGCGGCCTGTCCGCAATGGAGCGGTGGGCAATGGCAAATCGACGGCCAAGCCTTTGACCGCGTGATCTGGGCTACGGCCCCGCAGCACGCGGTGCAGGCCTTTAGCGAATACCTGCCGCTGGCACCCAAAAACCTGGGCTTGCACTTGCAGCGCTGGCTGCGCCCAGCCAAAGCCCTGAAATACCAGTCGATTGCCACGGTCTATGCGCACGCGCCGGGGCTGGTCTTGCCCCGCCCCATGCTGGCGCTGCGCAGCAGCCCGCTGGCACCCGCGCAATTTGCGTTTGACCGGGGCCAACTGGGCGGCCCGGCGGGCCTGCTAGCGCTGGTGGTCAGCGCGCCCCAAGGTGAGTATGAGCAGTTGGAAGCCATGGTGCTGGCCCAGGCGCAGGAACAGCTCGAGGACTGGCTCGATGGCCAAGCCTTAAGCGCCATCCGCACCGTGGTGGAAAAACAGGCCACCTTTTCCTGCGCGGCCCGCATGGTGCGCCCGCCCCAGCAGGTCGCCCCCGGGCTCATGGCCTGCGGGGATTACCTGTATAAGCCCTACCCCGCAACCTTGGAAGGCGCAGTACGCAGCGGCATCATGGCGGCCCTGGCCTTGGTCGAGACCGAAGGTTTTGTCTGGAAAGACTAGCGGCCTAGGCGTGCAAACAGGCCGGAGGGGGCCGCCTCACACCCCCAGCGCATGGCATAAAACATCCAGGCTGGGCACTGCCAAATGCGGGGTCCGTGCATGCTGCCAGCTTGCGCCCTGGCGGTTGACCCACACACTTTGCATCCCAGCGTCCAGCGCCGCCAGCACATCCAACAGTGCGTCGTCGCCCACATGCAGCACTTCCTCGGGCCGGCAACCCAGGGCGCTGGCCGCTGCATCAAAGATCGCCTTGTGCGGCTTGGGCAGGCCCACGGTGTGCGCGCCCACACTACCCACAAACAAATGCCCAATACCCACCAAATGGACGTCGGCATTTCCATTGGTCAGCGCCAAAAGCGGAAAACGTCCCGCCAAGCGGGCCAGTGCCCCGGCGCAATCGGCATACAAATCCACCTGCTGACGCGCGGCGTAAAACACCGCAAACGCCTCTTGCGCCAACGCAGTGGCCTCGCCGCAGCGCTGCAAAGCCAGTTCAATCATGCCCAAGCGCAGCGCGCTCATATCGTGGGCGCTGGCCGCTTGCGCTTGGATCACCGCGTCGCGCAATTGCGAGCGCTGCAGCGGCTCGGCCATCAAGGCGGCAGTCAGCGGTGCCTGCGGGCGCAAATAGTCTTGCATCTGGATTTCAGCCCGGGCGATGGTGGGCCAAACCGGCCACAAAGTGTCGTCTAGGTCCAGGGAGATAGCGCGGATTTTGGAGGCGTCAAGCATAGGTGGGCGAGAATACTGCATGCCTTTTCAAAAAGAACCCCCTTTTTCCCACGGGCAAGCCGCGCACACAGCGGTACTGTATTGCAATTTGGGAACCCCCGACGCACCTACTGCTGCCGCCGTGCGCCGCTATCTAGCCGAGTTTTTAAGCGACCACCGCGTGGTAGAAATCCCCCGCCTGGTGTGGATGCTGATTTTGCACGGGATTATTTTGCGCTTTCGCCCGGCCAAGTCGGCAGCTAAATACGCCAGCATCTGGACGCCAGAGGGCTCGCCACTCAAAATCTGGACCGAAAAACAAGCCGCCTTGCTAGAGCAACGCTTACTGGCCCTGGGCTTGCACGTGCGCGTGCGCTGGGCCATGCGCTATGGCAGCCAGTCCATCCCTTCGCAGCTCGACGCGCTCAAGGCCGAAGGCGTCACCCGCGTGCTGCTGCTACCGGCCTACCCCCAGTATTCAGCGACCACCACCGCCAGCCTGTTTGACGCGGTCTATGCATGGGCTGCCGGTACGCGCGCGATTCCCGAGCTGCGCTTTATCAACCACTACCACGACCATCCCGCCTACATCGCCGCCTTGCAGGCCGGGGTAGAGGCCTATTGGCAAGAGCATGGCCGCCCGGATGTGCTGGTAATGAGTTTTCATGGCGTGCCCGAACGCACCCTGCATTTGGGCGACCATTACCACTGCGAATGCTTCAAAACTGCGCGCCTGCTGGCCAACGGCCTGGGTCTTCACAAAGACCAGTACAAAGTAACCTTTCAAAGTCGCTTGGGTCGCGCCAAATGGCTAGAGCCCTATACCGAGCCGACGCTGATCGCCATGGGGCAGTCCGGTGTCGGGCGGGTCGATGTGATTTGCCCCGGCTTTACCAGCGACTGCCTGGAGACGCTGGAAGAGATCAATATGGAAGCGCGCCACGCCTTTTTAGAAGCGGGGGGCAAAGCCTTTCACTACATCACTTGCCTGAACGACGGCGCCCCCGGCATAGACGCGCTGGCTGCGGTGGCCCGCCAACACCTTAGCGGTTGGCCGGTAGATACGCCGCCGGATGGCCTGGCCCTCGAACAATCGCGCCAGGGGGCATTGGCCCTGGGCGCGCCGCGTTAAGGGCGCCCGGGCGCGATGGCCATCATCCTGGCCCCGATGGAGGGCTTGCTCGACTTTGTATTGCGCGATGTACTGACCCGCGTGGGCGGCATAGACCGTTGTGTGTCCGAGTTCATCCGCGTCACCGACACCTTGCTACCCGAGCGTGTTTTTATCCGCGTCGTGCCCGAGTTGCTGCACGGCGGGCGCACAGCCGCTGGCGTGCCGGTGCGCCCGCAGTTGCTGGGCTCGGACCCGGCCTGCCTGGCCGATAACGCGGCACGCGTGGCCGGCATGGGCGCCGACGGCGTGGACCTTAATTTCGGTTGCCCGGCCAAAGTGGTAAACCGGCACGGCGGCGGTGCCGCGCTTTTGCAAGACCCTGCGCTTTTATTTGCGATCGTCAAAGCCGTCCGTACAGCGGTGCCGGCGCAGCACATGGTGTCGGCCAAGATGCGTCTGGGCTTTGCTGACGACAGCCGCGCCGAAGAATGCGCGCTAGCTTTGCAGGAGGGTGGCGCCGGTGAAATCGTGGTGCATGCGCGCACCCGCGCCGACGGCTACCGCCCACCGGCCTATTGGCACCGCATCGCCGACATCCGCGCACGGGTGCGCATACCGCTGATTGCCAATGGCGAAATATGGAACCCCTCGCATGCACAGCAGTGCCGCCTGGAATCGGGCTGCGATACGCTGATGCTGGGGCGCGGCATAGTGAGCAACCCGGGCCTGGCGCTGGAGATACGCGCTGCGACAGCGCAGCACGGCCCGCATGCGCCAGGTTTGGACTGGCCGGGGGTGCAAACGCATTTGGGGCATTTCTGGCACTTGGTGCGCTCACGACTGGAGGCGCGCCAACAAGCCGGAAGGCTGAAGCAGTGGCTCAATTTTTTGCGCCGCCATTACCCCCCGGCGCAGCAGGCCTACGAGCGACTGAAGACCGAAATCGATGTGCGGGTATTTGATGCCTGGGTGAACGCGCAGCCCCTGGGCGCAGCACAGGCTTTGCGCTAAACGATAACGATACAAAGGGACTCGTCCATGGACAGTGTGCGCATCGACAAATGGCTATGGGCAGCGCGCTTTTTCAAAACCCGCTCGCTGGCGACCGACGAGGTCAACAAAGGCCATGTGCAAATCGCCAAGCAAAACATCAAACCTTCGCGCGAAGTGCGAGTGGGCGACCTCCTGACAGTGTGGCAGGCGAAAATTCCGCGCACTATCACCGTCAAGGGCCTGAGCGCGGTGCGCGGCCCGGCGCCGGTCGCGCAGGCCTTGTACGAAGAAAGCGCAGACAGCATCAGCGCGCGCCTGGCTATGCAAGAACACCGGCGTCTGCACCCCGAACCGGCTGATGCCCTGAGCCATGGTCGCCCGACCAAGCGTGACCGGCGCGACCTGCAAAAAGGCCTGGATGCACGCTGGAGCGCGTCCATCGACGATTAATTCTTAAAGGCTACAGCGGCTTGCGGCGATAATCAGCCCTCGCCTCGCAGCGCCTCCATCAAGGCCCGCACACGCTGGACAATCCGAAAGCTATTTGATGACCGCCTCCCACCTCTCCCCCGTTTCTATTTCACCGGTGCAAGACATTGTGGCCGACATGCGCCTGGGCAAAATCGTCATCCTGATTGATGAAGAAGACCGTGAAAACGAAGGCGATTTGGTGCTAGCGGCAGACCATGTGAGTGCCGAGGCGATTAATTTCATGGCGCGCTTTGGGCGCGGCCTCATTTGCCTGACCCTGACACGCGCCCATTGCGAGCGCCTGCAACTACCGCCCATGGCAGTGCGCAACGGCACCAAACACGCCACTGCCTTTACCGTGTCGATTGAAGCGGCAGAAGGCGTGAGCACCGGTATATCCGCCGCCGACCGCGCCTGCACCGTGCGCGCTGCGGTGGCCAAAAATGCCATGCCGCAAGACCTGGTGCAGCCAGGCCATATTTTTCCGCTGCAAGCAGTCGATGGCGGTGTGCTGATGCGCGCCGGCCATACCGAAGCCGGTTGCGATTTGGCCGCCATGGCAGGCTGCACACCGGCATCGGTGATTTGCGAAATCATGAAGGACGACGGCACCATGGCGCGCCTGCCGGACTTGCAGTTGTTTGCCGCCGAGCATGGCCTGAAAATCGGCACCATTGCCGACCTGATCGCCCACCGCAGCCGCGT
>CAMCJY010000169.1 GCA_945875225.1 Comamonas sp. lk
AGTGGCAGCGCCGACGGGCTGGGACTAGGCGGCGCCCCGCGCACCGTGGCGGCGATGGCGATGCCGTTTTCGCGCAAGGCCCGCAACATCGCCAGGTTCACGTCCGAGCGCAAATTGCCCTGGCCGTTCTCAATATCACCCACCCAATACACCACCGTCAACTCGATGCCGTCGGTGGTGAATTGCGATAGTTGTACGCTGGCAGGCGGGTGTTGCAGTACCCTTGGCTGGGCTTGCGCCGCCGCTTGCAGCACTTGCATGGCCTGGTCGATATCGGTTTCGTACACCACCTGGATGCGCGAGGTCTGCACCACTTTGGTATCGGCCAGCGACAGGTTTTCCACCCGGCTGATGAGCAGCATCTCGTTGGGCACAATCGCCTCGCGCCCGGTAATCGCGCGCACGACGGTGTAGCGGGCATTGATTTGGGTGATGATGCCTTCAAAGTCATCGACTCGCACGTTATCGCCTATGCGCAGGCTGCGTTCGGTAAGGATCAAAAAACCGCTGATGTAATTGGCCGCCAGCTTTTGCAAGCCAAAACCAATGCCCACTCCAAAGGCGCCACCCAGTACCGAGAGTGCTGTCAGGTCAATGCCTATCGCCGATAAGGCCAAGATCAGACCCAGAAACAACAAGGTGATACGCGTGGCATTGCTGATGGCCTTGCGCACCGACAGCTCGCCGCCCGTGGCTTCGCGCAAAAGGCGCGACTCAATCGCCGCCGATATCCACAATGTCACGATCAGCACCGCGCTCGCCGTAAGCATGCCTTCAATGATGTTGCGCACCGACAGGCGTGAGGCGCCTACTTTCCAGCCAATCTGGTCCAACTCGTCAAGCACCAGAGGCAAAAGACCACTGACCCACAAGACCAGCGCCAACCACACCAACCAGGAAATAGTTTGCTCGAAGGTCCGTACCCAACGCGCCTGGGAAAAGGCCAGTTGCAATACTTTGACGCCGGTGCGAATTACCACCAGGGCCAGCATCACCGGCATGGCTACTTGCAAGACCACCACATTGAGCTGCCGGTCCAAGATCGCGCGGGCGGCAAACACCAGGCAGAGCAGGACCGCCGGGAAAAGCACGCCGTCAATGTCTTTGCGCCCAAACCAAACCGAGCGCTGATCGCGACCCAAAGCGGTAGCCAGTGCGCGTACCAAGCCCCATGCCACAGCCGCACTCAGGGCCAGCGCCGCTAACTCGATGGCCACCGTGGGCTGGGTAAAGGCCTCCAGCCAGGCGCCCAGGTCCTCGATCGGCGGCGGCGCAGCTAAACGGGTGACGCTCATGCGCTGTCTCGTTCAGCAAGAAATACTAAAACCATAAAAAAATGCGCATTCGAAACGTTCTGTACCAGAGCACTCGCGCATCGATTGCCACGACCCGTGACCTGGAAAAAATTACACATCGGCGAGCACCCGCAAGTGCGCTTCCACGCTGAGCCCCAATGCCCGCAGGTTGTAGCCGCCCTCCAGACTGGAGACGATGCGACCCTTGGCATGGGTACGCGCCACGTCTTTCAGCTGCTGGGTGATCCAGGCGAAATCGGCTTCGACCAGGCCCATCTGGCCTAGGTCATCGTCGCGGTGGGCATCAAAGCCGGCGCTGAGAAATACCATCTCCGGCGCAAACGCATGCATGCGCGGCAACCATTGGCTTTGCACCAGCGCGCGCACCGCATCGCCCTTGGTGTAGGCGGGCACCGGCACGTTCAAGATGTTGTCCGCATGTCCGTCGGCACCGCTGTAGGGGTAATGCGGATGCTGAAAAAAACCCACAATCAAAATCCGGGAGTCATTGCTGACAATATCCTCGGTGCCATTGCCGTGGTGCACATCAAAATCCACAATGGCCACGCGCTGCAAGCCATGGTGCTCTAAGGCATGGCGCGCCGCAATCGCCACATTGTTGAAAATGCAAAAACCCATCGCGCGGTCGCGGCAAGCATGGTGGCCCGGCGGGCGCACCGCGCAAAACGCGTTTTCCAATGCGCCGGCTATTACCGCATCGGTGGCGGCAATCACAGCGCCCGCCGCATGCAAACTGGCCTGCCAGCTGTACGGGTTCATGCTGGTATCGGGGTCGATGGCGGCATAGGCACGCCCAGTTTGCGCATGCTCAAAGGCCAAGTTTTTATGCATGCGGTCTATGGTGTCGATATAGCCGTGCCCGTGCGCCAGCGCCAATTGGTCGGCGTCCGCTGCCGGGGCCTCGTGCGACTCCAAGACGGCCAACATACCGCTGATGAGCAAGCGATCCTGTATCGCGTCCAAGCGCTCGGGGCATTCCGGGTGGCCCGCGCCCATCTCGTGCCGCCGGCAACTGGGATGGGTGAAATAACCGGTTTTGTGCATGGGGTTTTGGCGTGCGTGCGTGTGCCGGATTCTAGTGTCGGGCCTGCGGCGAAAGCTGCACCGTCCAATCAGACAGAATGCAGTCCGTTTATGCACTGTCCACCCCGCCTCTCACCTCCCCGCCACCGCTGTCGCCCCGCACTTTGGGTAGTGCTTGTGGCGCTGATGGCACTGGCCTGCGGCTCCAGCAGTACTGCCCTGGCGGCACAGGCCCAAGCCCCAACGAAGGCCAAGGCCACCGCACTGCGCGACTGCGGCCCTGCGCAGACTGGCAAAGGCCCAAGCGCCGCCAAAGACAAGCCAAGCAAGAAAACCAAGAAGCGCAAATGCTTGGCCACCAAAGCCAGCGCAGCGGCTAGTTACGCCAACCAGCCAGCCGTGCGCGAGGCCGCCGACGCCATCGCCCAAAGCCATGCCTTAAGCCGCAGTTGGGTGCGCGCCACCTTGGCGCAGGCGCAGATGCTGCCCGAGGTGGTGCGCGCCGTCACCCCATCACCAGACCCGGGCGTGCGCAATTGGCAGACCTACCGCAATCGCATGGTGGAGCCGGTACGCATCCAGGCCGGCGTGCAATTTTGGTTGCGCAATGCCAAGACCCTGGAGCAGGCAGAACGCCAGACCGGTGTGCCCGCCTCCTTGGTCGTGGGGATCCTGGGCGTGGAAACGCTTTACGGCAAGCGCATGGGCAAATACCGTGTGCTCGATGCGCTAGCCACCCTGGCTTTTGACTTTCCCGCCAGCCACCCCAAAGCTCCGGCCCGAGCCGCCTATTTTTTGCAAGAGCTGGAAGCGTTTTTGGTCTGGTGCCAGGCCACCGGGCGCGACCCGCTGAAGGTGCGGGGCAGCTACGCCGGTGCCATGGGTATGGCGCAATTCATGCCCTCAAGTTGGCAAAAATACGCGGTGGACTTTGACTCGGACGGCCGTATTGATTTGTTTGACAACAGCAAAGATGCCATCGGCTCGGTAGCCAACTACCTGGCGGCCTTCGGCTGGAAAGCTGGTATGCCCACGCACTACCCGGTGCAACTAGACGCCACCCGCATGGATCTGCCCACCCTCCTCGAAAAAGATATTCTGCCCAGCATGTCGCCCGCGCAGATGGCCGAGCGCGGCGCCATGCTGCCACCGCAAGCCTTGGAACATGCGGGCCAACTGGCCCTGATTGAACTGGTCAACGGCGCCGATGCCCCTGCCAGCTACGTGGCTGGCACCGACAATTTTTATGTCGTCACCCGCTATAACTGGAGCAGCTTTTACGCCATGGCGGTGATCGAGTTGGCCGAAACGGTGGCGCGTGAAATGCCCACCAATCGCTGAGGGTTTGCGCCCATGAACCCCCTGAACCCCAAAAAACTACTGCTAACCAAGTGGACCGCTGTGAAACCGGTGGCCAAGCAAAAGCATTTCTTGGTCAGCCGGGTGATTCAACCTGATATTGCCACTGACCCGATTGAAAGTGTGGAAATCGAGGCCGTGTTTTCCAAAGCCACCCAAGTCATCCCTTGGCGCGAACTGCAGGATGACGGCGTTTGGCGGCAGGGATGGGTTTAATGCTGTGACCCGTCTGGTATCAGGTCACTTAATTTGATAGACCGCCACCGAGCCCGAGACTTCATGACCCACCACCAACAATGCCATGCCCGTAGGGCTTTGCGCGGCAGGTATAAATTTCATGCCCTCGGGTGAAAGGTCTCCATCCAAAAGGTTCGTTGTGTTGCGCAGGTATTGCACCAACTTCGGCTTGCTAGGGTCGGTAATTTTGTACATCATGACTGCGCTTGCCCGCTCAAGCGCCACAAACGCATAGGTCTCGGCGCCCACTTGTCCGACCACCACCGATTCGGGTTCGGGTCCTTTGTTATCAAGCCTTCCCAGCAATTGGTCTGCTTTGAGTAAAGCCAGCGCATTGGCAGCGTCGCCAGTTGCATTGCTGTAAACCGCTCGTTCAATATCTTCACCCGAGTCGTACACCTGCGTGCCCGTGCTGGCGTCCCAAATAGAAAATGAACGCCCACCGAGAACATACACACGGTCGTAGTCGCCATCACCATCCGTATCGCCATAATTTCCGCCCGCGTGTTGGGTCAGCAGCGTAAGACGGCCCAATTCCTGGTCTGCTTGGATGGCTTTCACCACATCGGCTGGAAAGGCTTTGGAATCCAGTTTGGCGACGATGTCTTTAAATCGGGCCGTGTCGGCAGATGCGCCGGTGAGGAAATCACCGCGATCGTCTCCTTCGTTTGCTGTCAGGAAATAAGTTTTGCCATTGACGGTGTAGCTGGCAATGCCATCGGGCAGGTAGACCCCGTACAGGTTGTTGTAATGTTTGAGAGTCGCCGACGTTGTGGGATTGCCGTAGGCAGCGGCGCTGGTCCCCGCATAGCGATCGGAGGGCGCAATTTTGTATTGGCTGCCGTAGTCTTTGAAGCCCAGCGCGAAAATCTTGTTGATCTTGGCATTTGCCAAGTCCACTTCGGCCACTGCGTTGTTTTCTTGGAGCGTGATGTAAGCCGTTTTGCTGTCCGCTGAAACGGCCACATATTCAGGCTCAAGGTCCTGCGCTACCGAAGCGCCAGGTCGTCCAATGCGTACGGTCGCTGGCAACTCAGTGGCACGTTTGCCGCCCGCGTTGAAGTCTGTGAAGCCCAGTTGGACTGCGGTGTTTGCGGGCACGCCGTTGCTGATAGTGACAATAGAAATAGAACCTTCAGGGTCAATGCCATCGGTCTTAAAACTGTTGCTCAACTCGCCTTCATTGGCAACCACCAGGTACTTTCCATCGGGTGAAAACGCCACACCATCGGGCAAAGCGCCAACCGTCACCTTCTTCAAAAAGCGGGGCAT
>CAMCJY010000170.1 GCA_945875225.1 Comamonas sp. lk
ACATTGTCAAAAACCGAAAGGTCTGCAAACAAGGCGCCAAACTGAAACAGCATGCCCATGCGCCGGCGTGCTGCGTACAAAGCGCTCTGCTCCATAGCGCAGATGTCCTGGCCATCAAAAAGCACCCGGCCACGTTGGGCCCGGATCTGTCCGCCGATGAGTCGCAGCAAGGTGGTTTTGCCGCCGCCGCTGGCGCCCATCAGCGCCGTCACTTTACCGCGCGGAACGCTGAAGCTAGTGCCATCCAAAATGAGGCGTTCGTGGTAAGCGAAGCTCAGATTGTCAATGCGTACAAGGGGATCAGAGGCGGCAGGCATGGTGCGATGGGGTAAGCCCGCATCATAAGTGCTAGGCCGACGTCAAACCCGCAGTCCGGCCATCTGGGCGAGGACTTGGGCCGGACATTTACTAAGATTTACACCCTCGGGCATGCGCCTAGCGCGGCAACTCACTGGTGCCCATCAAAAATTCATCGATCGCGCGTGCCGCCTGGCGCCCCTCGCGGATCGCCCATACCACCAGGGACTGACCCCGGCGCATATCGCCGGCGGCAAACACCTTGGGCAGGTTGGTGCCATAGGCGCTAGCGCCTTCGGTGGACGCTTTGGCGTTGGAACGGCCGTCCTTGACTACACCAAAAGCGTCGAGCACGCTGGCCACCGGATGCACAAAGCCCATAGCCAGCAGCACTAAATCAGCCGGGTAGGTTTTCTCCGTACCAGCCACCTCCATCAACTTGCCAGCTTTCATTTCCACTTGCACCGTAGTCAGAGTTTTGACTTTGCCTTTTTCACCGGCAAAGGACTTGGTAGACACCGCGAACTCGCGCACGCAGCCTTCTTCGTGACTGGAACTAGTGCGTAATTTCAGGGGCCAGTAAGGCCAAGTGAGGGGCCGGTCTTCCATCTCGGGCGGCTGGGGCATGACTTCAAACTGGGTGACGCTGGCTGCGCCATGGCGGTTGCTCGTGCCTACGCAGTCCGAGCCGGTATCGCCGCCGCCAATAACGATGACATGTTTGCCGTCGGCACGCAATTGGCCGGGAAATTTATCGCCGGCATTGACTTTGTTTTGCTGGGGCAAAAACTCCATGGCGAAATGGATGCCATCGAGCTCGCGGCCCGGCACCGGCAAATCACGCGACTGCTCCGAACCACCGGCCAGCAATACCGCATCGAAGTCTTTTTGCAATTGCGCTGCGGACACGGTTTCTTTGGCCCAGTTGGTGACTTTGGAATCCTTGGGCCACTCGCCCACCAGCACGCCGGTGCGCACGCTTACGCCTTCGGCCTGCAACTGCGCCATGCGCCGGTCGATATGGCCCTTGTCCATTTTGAAATCAGGGATGCCGTATCGCAGCAAGCCGCCGATGCGGTCATTTTTTTCAAACACGGTGACTGCATGGCCGACGCGCGCCAGTTGCTGCGCTGCTGCCAAACCGGCAGGGCCGGAGCCAATGACAGCCACTTTTTTACCCGTCTGCTGTGCGGCAGGCTGGGCCTGCACCCAGCCTTCCGCCCAGGCGCGGTCGATGATGGCGTGCTCAATAGACTTGATTCCAACCGCATCGTCATTCACATTGAGCGTACACGCCGCCTCGCAAGGCGCGGGGCAGATACGGCCAGTGAACTCGGGAAAATTATTGGTGCTGTGCAAGACCTCGGTAGCCGCTTTCCAGTCCTCGCGGAACACCAGCTCATTGAAGTCTGGAATGATGTTATTGACCGGGCAGCCGTTGTTGCAAAACGGCGTACCGCAATCCATGCAGCGCGCGCTTTGGGTCTTGGCCTGTTGGTCATCCAGGCCAATCACAAACTCTTTGTAATTTTTGACGCGCTCCGGTACCGGGGCATAGCCCTCGTGCACCCGCGCAAACTCCATGAATCCGGTAATTTTTCCCATGATGCTATTCCTGTGTAGTCGGTAAAGCGCGCTTACACCGCTGCGCTGCGCTTGGTCTTGGTCGCTGCTGGAGCATGAGCCACAGCGGATTTTTTAGCATGAATTTCGCCCAGCGCCCGCTTGTATTCCAGCGGGAAGACCTTGACGAATTTGCCGCGTGCGCTGTCCCATTGGTCCAGCAATTCGCGGGCGCGCTTGCTGCCGGTCCAGCGGTTGTGGTCCTCCAGCAATTTGCGCAACTGCGCTTCGTCGGATTGGCCTCGGTGCCAGACGGCTTTGTCGATCTGCGCTTCTTGCTCCTTGCCGCTTAACACCGGCTCCATGCTGACCATGGCGGTATTGCAGCGACTGGCAAACTGGCCGTCCTCGTCATAGACGTAAGCGATACCCCCGCTCATACCCGCGGCAAAGTTGCGCCCGGTCTTACCTAGCACCAACACCGTGCCGCCAGTCATGTACTCGCAGCCATGGTCGCCGGTGCCTTCGACGACCGCCGTTGCACCAGACAGGCGTACCGCAAAACGCTCACCGGCCACGCCGCTGAAAAAGGCTTCGCCGCTGGTAGCGCCGTACATCACGGTATTGCCCACGATGGTGTTGCGAATGGCTTCACCCCGAAAATCAATACTCGGGCGTACCACCACGCGCCCGCCGGACAAGCCCTTGCCGGTGTAGTCATTGGCGTCGCCAATCAGGTACAGCGTCACACCGCGACACAAAAAGGCGCCAAAGGACTGTCCGCCCGTGCCTTCGAGCTGGATACGAATACTGTCATCAGGCAGACCTTCGTGGTGCACCTTGGTAATCGCGCCCGACAGCATGGCTCCCACCGAGCGATTCACATTGCGCGCTGCTTCCATGAACTGTACTTTTTCACCTTTGTCGATAGCGGCACGGCTTTTTTCGATCAGGCGCACGTCCAGCGCATTTTCCAGGCCATGGTCCTGCACTTCATTTTGGAAACGGGACACGCTGGCAGGCACTTGGGGCTGCGCAAACAGGCGGCTGAAATCCAGGCCACTGGACTTCCAATGGTCGATGCCCTTGCGCATGTCCAGCAGATCGGCGCGGCCAATCAAATCGTCGAATTTGCGTATGCCCAACGGCGCCATGATGTGGCGCACTTCCTCAGCTACAAAGAAAAAGTAATTCACCACATGCTCGGGCTTGCCAGAGAATTTTTTGCGCAGCATCGGGTCTTGCGTAGCCACGCCGACTGGGCAGGTGTTGAGATGGCATTTGCGCATCATGATGCAGCCTTCTACTACCAGCGGCGCAGTGGCAAAGCCGAACTCATCGGCGCCGAGCAAGGCACCAATGGCCACGTCGCGGCCGGTTTTCATTTGGCCGTCCACCTGCACCCGGATGCGGCTGCGCAAACGGTTGAGTACCAGCACTTGCTGCGTCTCGGCCAGGCCGATTTCCCAAGGGCTTCCGGCGTGTTTGATGGACGACCAGGGCGAGGCACCGGTGCCGCCGTCATGGCCGGCAATCACCACATGGTCGGCCTTGCATTTGGCCACACCGGCCGCCACCGTGCCCACGCCGATTTCGGATACCAGCTTGACACTGATGTCGGAATGGGGAGCGACGTTTTTCAGGTCGTGAATCAATTGCGCCAGATCTTCGATGGAATAAATATCGTGGTGGGGGGGCGGCGAGATCAGGCCCACACCGGGGACGGAGTAGCGCAGTTTGCCGATGTATTCGGACACTTTGCTTCCCGGCAATTGCCCGCCTTCTCCGGGCTTGGCGCCTTGGGCCATCTTGATCTGAATTTGGTCGGCGCTGACCAGGTATTCCGCCGTCACGCCAAAGCGGCCCGAAGCCACCTGCTTGATTTTGGAGCGCATCGAGTCGCCTGCTTGCAGTGCGTAGTCGACCTCGAAAATTTCCTTGCCCAAGAGGTCGGACATGGTCTGACCTTGCTTGATCGGAATGCCTTTGAGCTCGTTGCGGTAGCGCAGCGGGTCTTCACCACCTTCGCCGGTATTGCTCTTGCCGCCAATGCGGTTCATGGCCACTGCCAAGGTGCTGTGCGCCTCGGTGGAAATTGAGCCCAGCGACATCGCACCGGTGGAAAAGCGCTTGACGATTTCAGCAGCGGGCTCCACTTCGTCGATGGAGATGGCTTTGGCCGGATCGATGCGAAATTCAAACAGGCCGCGCAAGGTGAGTTGCCGGCGCGTCTGGTCGTTAATGATTTGGGCGTACTCTTTATAAGTGCCCCAGTTGTTAGCGCGCGTGCTGTGTTGCAGCTTGGCAATCGCGTCGGGCGTCCACATATGCTCTTCACCGCGAACGCGCCAGGCATATTCGCCACCGGCATCCAGGGCGTGGGCCAGCACCGGGTCTTTGCCGAAGGCCAGTTTGTGGGTGCGTATGGCTTCTTCGGCGATTTCAAAAACGCCTATGCCTTCGACGCGGCTGGGGGTGCCTGTGAAGTATTTCCGTGCAGTTTCGCTGGACAGGCCGATCGCCTCAAACAACTGCGCGCCACAGTAGCTCATGTAGGTGCTGACACCCATCTTGGACATGATTTTGGACAGGCCCTTACCTACGGCTTTGACATAGTTGTAGATGGCTTTGTCGGCACTGAGCGCACCGGGCAGGCCCTCGCTCATCTGCACCAGTGTTTCCATCGCCAGGTAGGGATGCACCGCTTCGGCGCCGTAGCCTGCAAGCACCGCGAAGTGGTGCACCTCACGCGCGCTGCCGGTTTCCACCACCAGCCCGGCCGTGGTGCGCAAGCCTTCGAGCACCAGGTGCTGGTGGATGGCTGACAAAGCCAACAAAGCAGGTATGGCGACCTGGGTAGCGCCCATGGCGCGGTCACTGACGATGAGAATATTGTTGCCGCTCTTGATGGCATCGACTGCCTCGGCGCATAGCGACGCAAGTCTGGCCTCCACGCCTTCGTGGCCCCAGGCCAGCGGGTAGGTGATGTCCAGGGTGTAGCTGCGAAATTTACCCTGGGTGTGACGCTCTATGTCGCGCAACTTGGCCATGTCGGTAAAGTCGAGCACAGGCTGCGAGACTTCCAGGCGCATCGGCGGGTTCACCTGGTTGATGTCCAATAAATTGGGCTTGGGGCCCACAAAAGACACCAAGGACATCACGATGGCTTCGCGAATTGGGTCAATAGGCGGGTTGGTGACTTGGGCAAACAGCTGTTTGAAGTAGCTGTACAGCGGCTTATTCTTGTCGCTCAGAACGGCCAAGGGGCT
>CAMCJY010000171.1 GCA_945875225.1 Comamonas sp. lk
TGTTCGATCGTTTAAGTAAGTCCCTTTACCCGCCAACGCAGAGCTGTGAAAAATCTCACGCCGGCAAAAACCCCTCGATCGACAAATAGCGCTCGCCGGTGTCGTAATTAAAACCCAGCACCTTGGCGCCAGCGGGTAGTTCGGGCAGCTTTTGGGCAATCGCGGCCAGGGTGGCGCCGCTGCTGATGCCGACCAGAATGCCTTCTTGCGCGGCGCTGCGGCGGGCCATTTCGCGGGAAGCTTCGGCTTCGACCTGGATCACGCCATCGAGCAAGTCGGTGTGCAAGTTTTTCGGGATAAAGCCTGCGCCAATGCCTTGAATGGGGTGTGGCGAGGGGGCGCCGCCGGAAATGACCGGGCTTTGCGTCGGCTCGACCGCAAACACCTTCAGGCCCGGCCACTTGGCTTTGAGCACCTGCGCCACGACGGTGATGTGGCCGCCAGTGCCCACGCCAGTAATGATGGCGTCCAGCCCCTCAGGAAAGTCGGCCAGAATTTCCAGCGCGGTAGTACGCGTGTGGACTTCCACATTGGCCGGGTTTTCAAACTGCTGCGGCATCCAGGCGCCAGGCGTGGCATCGACCAGTTCCTGGGCACGGGCGATGGCGCCTTTCATGCCTTTTTCGCGCGGCGTCAGGTCAAAGCTGGCGCCATAAGCCAGCATCAGGCGGCGCCGCTCGATGGACATGCTGTCGGGCATGACCAAAATCAGCTTGTAGCCCTTCACCGCGGCCACCATGGCCAGGCCGACGCCGGTATTGCCCGAGGTGGGCTCAATGATGGTGCCGCCGGGCTGCAACACGCCGGACTTTTCCGCATCCTCCACCATGGCCAGTGCAATGCGGTCCTTGATCGAGCCGCCGGGGTTGCTGCGCTCGGACTTGATCCAGACCTGCGCATCGGGGCCAAACAAGCGGTTGATGCGGACGTGCGGCGTATTGCCAATGGTGTGCAGAATGTTGTCGGCTTTCATGGTGTCTCCGTTATGTGGTGAGGGCCGCGGGCGCAGCGGCCTGCGTGTGCCTGCTATTTTGGGGCAGTTTGGGCGGCTTGCTCGTTATAAAGATATGCCAAGGCCGATAATCGTCCCCGTGAAGCCCGCCAGACCACCGCTGGTGCAATTTTGGAAACAAAGCACTGGAGGAACGTCCGGACTGCATAGGGCAGCGTAGCAGCTAACGGCTGTCCACTGAAAACTGCGCCCGCAAGGGGGCAGCATAAGGTGAGGATTAGAGCAACAGAGACGAGTTTCGTGCCCCGGCGCAGCGCAAGTTGCGCCACGGGCGCGAAGGTGAAACGGGCAATCTCTACGCGCAGCAATACCAAGTAGGCCAACGTTGACGGGGCCCCCTGAGTTGGCGGGTAGGTAGCACCGAGCTTTTGAGTGATCAAAGGCCCAGAGTAATGGTGGTCACACACCGGGGCAACCCGGCGTGCACAGAATCCGGCTTATCGGAGGGCTTCACACTTTTTAGCGCCTCAGGCGGCTAAGGCTTCCTGAGCAGCCTCTACCTGCGGGCGCAGATGCGCCAACATATCGGCCACCATGGCATCCAGGTCAAATTGCGGCGCCCAGCCCCAATCGGCCCGGGCCACGCTGTCGTCTATGGACTGCGGCCAGCTGTCGGCAATCGCTTGGCGGTAGTCCGGCGCGTAGTCCACGCTAAAGCCTGGCACTTGGCGCGTAATCGCCTCGGCCAGCTGCGCCGGCGTAAAGCTCAGCGCGGCCAGGTTGTAGCTGTGGCGCTCCTGGACGCAGTGCGCGGGCGCGTCCATCAGCTCCAGCGTTGCGCGAATGGCGTCGGACATGTACATCATGGGCAGCGCGGTCTGCGGTGCCAAAAAGCTGATGTAGTGGCCCTGGCGCAAAGCGGCGTGGAATATCTCGATGGCGTAATCCGTGGTGCCGCCGCCGGGGGCGGTTTTCCAACTGATGAGGCCGGGGTAGCGCAGGCTGCGCACGTCCACGCCGTGTACCCGGTGGTACCAGGCGCACCAGCCCTCGCCGGCCAGCTTGGAGATGCCATAGACCGTGCACGGGTCCATGACGCAGTGCTGCGGGGTATGCGCCTTGGGGCTGCCCGGCCCGAAGGCCGCGATCGAGCTGGGCCAAAACACCCGTAAGCGGACCTGGCGCGCCAGCTCCAGCACATTGAGCAAACTGCGCATATTCAGGTCCCAGGCCCAGGCCGGGTGCTGCTCACCGCGCGCAGACAAGGCAGCGGCCAAGAGGTAAATCTGCGTGACGCCTTGCTGCACCACCAGGCGCTGCAAAGCGTCGGCATCTGTGGCGTCTAGGATGTGGTGCGTCATGCCCGCAAGCACGCCAGCAGCTGGCGCGGCAATGTCGCTCAGCACGACGGCGCCTGCGCCATGGCGAGCGGCCAATGCGTGGCCTAAGTCTGAGCCAATTTGGCCATTAGCGCCGATGATAAGAATGCGCGGTTTCATGCTGCAGCTCCTTCGCCCACAATGCCCAGTTCGCGGCCCGCTTGCGCAAAAGCGGCGGCGGCAAACACTAAATCAGCGCGGCTATGCACCGCGCTGATCTGCACCCGGATACGCGCCTTGCCACGCGGCACCACAGGAAAGAAAAAGCCCACCACGTACACGCCCAGCTCCAACAAGCGCGCCGCCATGCGCTGGGCTAGCACTGCGTCGCCCACCATCACCGGGATGATGGGGTGCTCGCCCGGCGGTAGTGCGAAACCGGCATCGCGCAATGCGCTGCGGAAAAAGCGTGTGTTGTCGGCCAAGGTGTCGCGCAAGGCGGTGCTGGCTTCGAGCAAATCGAGCACGGCAATCGAGGCACCGGCAATCACCGGCGCCAAGGTATTGGAAAACAAATAGGGCCGCGAACGCTGGCGCAACAGGGCAATGACTTCCTTGCGAGCGCTGGTGAAACCGCCGCTGGCGCCGCCTAAGGCTTTGCCCAAGGTACCGGTGATGATGTCCACTTTGCCGAAGACGCCGCGGTACTGTGGCGTGCCGCGCCCGCTGGCGCCCACAAAGCCGGTGGCATGGCATTCGTCCACGCCCAATAAAGCGCCGTACTGGTCGCACAAGCTACGCATCACATCGAGCTGCGCAATCGTGCCGTCCATGGAAAACACACCATCGGTAAACACCAAGGTGTGGCGCACGCCGGCCTTAGCCGCCTCTTGCAGGCAGCGCTCCAGATCGGCCATGTCGTTGTGCCGGTAACGCCAGCGCTGGGCCTTGCACAAGCGTATGCCGTCGATGATGGAGGCGTGGTTGAGCTCGTCGCTGATGATGGCGTCTTGCTCGCCCAGCAGCGGCTCAAACAAACCCCCGTTCGCGTCAAACGCGGCGGCGTACAAAATCGTGTCCTCGGTGCCCAAAAAGGCCGACAGGCGCGCCTCCAGGGTTTTGTGCAGGTCTTGCGTGCCGCAGATAAAACGGACGGAACTGAGGCCATAGCCATGGCTGTCCAGCGCAGCATGCGCAGCGGCGAGCACCTGCGGCTGGGCTGACAGGCCCAAATAATTGTTCGCGCACAAATTGATCACTTCGCGCCTTTGGCCGTCGGCACCCAAAGTGTGGATATGCGCGCCTTGCGCGCTGCCCAGCACGCGCTCTTGTTTGAACAGACCGGCCTCTTCGATACCGGCCAATTCACGCGCTAGGTGTTGGTAAAAATCGCTGCGGTTTGCCATTGGGCGTTTCCTTTTCCCTGGTGGGTGGGGCGGGTTGGTGGACAATCGAATCCACTGTGTTCTGTGATATTGCTATTTGTGCAGTATATCGAACATATTTCGATATAAAGGAATGTGATGGCCTCCCGTAGTGCAAAAACCACAAGCGCAGCCGCGCGCAGCCCGCTCCCGGCCGAGCCACCCCGCGTGGGGGACACGCTGGCTGCGCTGCGCCAGGCGCGCGCGCTGTCCTTAGACGAGTTGTCGCGCCTGGCCGGCGTGTCCAAATCTATGCTCTCGCAAATCGAGCGCGCCCAGGCCAACCCGACGGTCGCCGTGGTCTGGCGCCTGGCCAATGCGCTGGGGGTGCCGCTAGCCGATTTGCTACACCAAACCCCCGCGCCCCAAGCCCCGGCGATCGCCCTGGTGCCCGCCCACGCCACGCCGGCGCTGCGCAGCCCGGACGGCCTGTGCGAGCTGCGCATCCTGGGACCGATCGAGCTGGCCGGTCAATTTGAGTGGTATGCGCTAAGCGTGCAACCCGGCGGCGCCTTGGAATCGCAAGCCCATGAAACGGGAACCCGTGAGCACCTGACAGTGCACAGCGGCGCGCTACAGGTTCAGGCCGGGGAGGTGCTGCAAAAGCTGCAAACAGGGGAGACTGCGCGCTACGCGGTGGACTGCCAGCACAGCATCCGCAACCTCGGCAAAAGCATGGCCACGGCTTGGCTGGTGGTCGTACATCCGGCCTGAAAGCCGCATCCTTAAAAGCGCTCGTACTGCGCCAGATAGCGCCACTGCCCCGGCGCCACATCGCCCAGGCTGACGCGGCCTACCCGCATACGGCGCAGGGCTTGGATTTCTAAGCCGGCCAGCTCGCACAGGAAAGCGGCCAAACCCGGATGCGCACCTTTAACCGCCAGGCGCAGGATGCTGCGGGCTTCGCTGGCACTGCCGATACTTATTTTGGCCACCGGCAAGCGCTGGCGCGGGTCGCGCAGCGCACGCTCGATGGGAATGAGCGCCTCGGGTTTTACTTCGCCACGCACCTCCACCATGAGCTCATGCTCCATCTGCGCCATGTCCTCTTGCAGTTTGCGCTGCACGCGCCAGTCCTGGGTGAACACCACTAATCCGCTGGCTGCGCTTTCCAGCGGCACGCTGGCCTGCAACTGTTTGAAATGGCGCAGCAAAGGGCGCTCGCCGCTGGCGTCCTGCGGGCTGTGGTTGGCGGCTGTCAGCAGTTCGCGGGCAGAGACCATGGCCGGTGCACGCGATGGCCGTGCGCGTCCGGCAGGCGGGCTAGCCGGGGCAGCATCTGGGTCTGGTACGCCATCGAGCACATTGGGTGGTTTATGCAAGATCATTGTCACTTCACCCAGCGCCATCAAACTGGCATCCGGGTCCAC
>CAMCJY010000172.1 GCA_945875225.1 Comamonas sp. lk
AGCGCCGCCTGGCCTTTTGCGCATGTGCGAGGAAGCGCAAATCCCGATGTTTGCGGCGCAAGCCTCCTCGGCCTTTGTGATTGATGTGCTGCGCGCGTATTTGTCCAAGCACTTTGCGGATCGGGTGTCCATGCACGGCGTGTTCATGGACATTCTGGGGCTGGGCGTTTTGATTACCGGCGAATCGGGCCTGGGCAAGAGTGAGCTGGGACTAGAGCTGATTTCGCGCGGCAACGGCTTGGTGGCCGACGACTCGGTGGACCTGTACCGTATCAACCAGGCCACGATTGAAGGGCGTTGCCCGGACTTGTTGCAAAATCTGTTGGAAGTGCGCGGCATCGGCCTCTTGGACATACGCGCCATTTTTGGCGAAACGGCGGTGCGCCGAAAAATGCGCCTCAAACTCATCGTGCACCTGGTGCGCAAAGAAACCCTGGAGCGCGATTACGAGCGCATGCCGCACGAGCCCTTGACACAGGATGTGATTGGCATCCCGGTGCGCAAAGTGGTGATTCAGGTGGTGGCCGGGCGCAATATCGCGGTGCTAGTGGAAGCAGCGGTGCGCAACACGATTTTGCAATTGCGTGGCATCGACACCTACCAGGAATTTGTGGATCGCCAGCGCCGGGCCATGGAATACGGTCCCTAAGACCGCGTCTTCAGCTGTAGCGCTTGCTGCGCAGGTTCTGGCGCATCTCACTGAGCAAGGGCTGCAAGGTGTTGCTGCCGATGCGCAAGGCCACCGCGGTGGCCAGGATGTCAACAATCATTAAGTGCAAAAGACGCGAAACCATGGGGCTGTATTTGTCAAAGCCTTCTGGGTGGTCGGCATTGAGGTGAATATGGCCGGCCCTGGCCAGTGGCGAGCCGCTGGCGGTAACCACAATCGTGGTGGCGCCGTTTTTACGCGCGATGTCACAGGCGTCCATCAGGTCGCGGGTACGGCCTGAATTGCTGATCACGACGACGCAGTCGCCCGGGCGCAGCACCGAGGCGCACATCACCTGCATATGGCCGTCGCTATACGCCGCAGTATTGACGCCTAAGCGGAAAAATTTGTGCTGCCCGTCCTGGGCCACGATGCCCGAATTGCCTACCCCGAAAAACGGCACCTGCCGCCCTTGGCGGTAGGCCTCCATCAAGGCATTCACCGCGCGGTCCATGGCCAAGGTGCTGGCCTCATTGCGGTATTTCAAAAACGCCGCCACGGTGTTGTCGATGACCTTGACCATGACGTCGCCGATTTTGTCGTCCGCATCCACGCTGCGGTGGATAAAGGGCACGCCCTCATTGACGGTTCCCGCCAGCTTGCGCTTGAAATCAGCCAGCCCGTCGTAGCCCACGCTGCGGCAAAAACGCACGACCGTGGGCTTGCTGACATGCGCGCGCTCGGCCAGTTCGCTGACGGGCAATTTGGCAAAAGCGCGCGGATCGCTCAAGCAAAGCTTGCCCACGCGTTGCTCGGCAGGCGCCAATGAAGGCAGCGAAGCGGTGATGCGATCCAACATATTTTTCTCCTTTGCGCCGGCCCGGTCTGCGCCAGGCTAGTTCTCTTCGTCCCAGCAAAAACCGTCGCGGGCGATCATGGCGCTCGACGCACTAGGACCCCAGGTGCCGCAAGCATAAAGGCGCGGCCCTTGCGGCTCGCCGGCCCAATGCTTGATGAGGGGCTCCACCCAGCGCCAGGCCTCTTCTTGCTCGTCGCTGCGCACAAACAGGTTCAGACGCCCGTCGATGACGTCCAGCAGTAATCGCTCGTACGCGCCCACACGCTGCGAGCCAAAGCGCTTGGCAAAGTCCAAGTCCAGCTGTACCGGCGCCAGGGCGTTCGCCGCTTTGGCGCCGCGCATATCTTGGCCCTGGGCCAGCAAATGTAGTTCCAGCCCGTCTTTGGGTTGCAAATTGATCACCAATTGGTTGCCGGCGTTGGCACCGGAACGGAAGATGGCATGCGGTGTGGGCCGGAAATTGACCACGATGCGCGCATCGCGCCCGGCCAGGCGTTTACCGGTGCGTATGTAAAAAGGCACGCCGGCCCAGCGCCAGTTGGCAATTTCGGTACGCAGGGCCACAAAAGTTTCTGTATTGCTCTGCGGGTCCACGCCTTTTTCTTCGCGGTAGCCCGGCGCAGCACTGCCGGCGCTGATGCCGGCCGCATACTGGCCACGCACCACGTCACTCGTTAGGCCTTCGGTCGTCCAGGGCTTCAGGGAGCGCAGCACCTTGAGTTTTTCATCGCGGATGGCGTCGGCATGCGCATTAATCGGCGGCTCCATGCCGATGGCACACAGCAGTTGCAGTGCATGGTTTTGCACCATATCGCGCAGGGCGCCGGTGGTTTCATAAAAAGCGCCCCTGCTTTCCACGCCAATCTCTTCGGCAATGGTGATCTGAATATTGGCGATGTGCTCGCGACGCCACAGAGGCTCGAACAAGGCGTTACCAAAGCGCAAGGCAAACAGGTTTTGCACTGCGGGCTTACCAAGGTAATGGTCGATGCGAAAAACCTGCTTTTCTTCAAAAAAGCGGCGCACCGCCTGGTTGATCGCGCGGTTGGAAGCCAGGTCGTGGCCCAGGGGTTTTTCCAGCACGACCCGCGTCTGGGGGGTATTTAGGCCAGCGGCAGCCAGCTGCTCGCAGACCACGGTGAATAAACTGGGCGCGGTGGCCACATACATGACCACCGTCTGGGCATTGCGCTGGCGCAGCAGGGTGGCCAGGGCGGCATAGTCCTCGGGGCGGGACAAGTCCATACGTACAAATTCGAGCAAAGCGGCGAAACGAGAAAACTCTTCCGGGCTGGGGCGCTTGGCCAGTTCTACTTTGTCAAAGCGGGCCTGAATAAGTTCGCGGTATTGCACGTGGGACAGCGCGTCACGCCCTACGCCGATGATCCGACCGCCTTCGGGCAAGGTGCCGTGGCGAAAAGCCTGGAACAAAGCGGGCATAAGTTTGCGCCAGGCCAGATCGCCGGTGCCGCCAAAAAGGACAAGATCAAAGCTCATAATAGGCCGCAGATAGAATGCAGTTACAAGAAATCGGTAAATTATTGTAACTTTGTTTCATGTCGGAGCCCACCATGGACTGCCGGCTCGTTGGAAAGCCCCCCACCTCACCGGAGAATCAGCATGAACCAACTTGAAGCGCTAAAACAATTTACGACCGTGGTCGCCGATACCGGAGACTTCAAACAAATCGCCGCCTACCAGCCCCAAGACGCGACCACCAACCCCTCGCTCATTCTTAAAGCAGTACAAAAGCCCGAGTACGCGCCCATACTAAGCACCGAGGTGGCCGCCCACAAAGGCAAACCGCTGGACGAGGTGATGGACCATCTGCTGGTGCATTTCGGCTGCGAAATTTTGTCGCTGATCCCCGGCCGTGTGTCCACCGAAGTCGATGCGCGCCTTAGCTTTGATACCGCTGCCACCGTAGCCCGCGGCAAGCGTTTGATTGCGATGTACCAGGCACAAGGCATTGCCAAAGAGCGTATTCTTATCAAGGTCGCCTCCACCTGGGAAGGCATCCAAGCGGCGAGCCAACTAGAGCAGGCCGGCGTACGCACCAATCTGACGCTCTTATTTTCTTTCTGCCAAGCGGTCGCCTGCGGCCAGGCCAAGGTGCAGCTGATTTCACCCTTTGTCGGGCGCATTTACGACTGGTACAAAAAGAGCGCAGGCAGCGCCTGGGTGGAAGCGGACATGGCGGGTGCCAATGACCCCGGCGTGCAATCGGTCAAGCAGATTTACAACTACTACAAGCGCCATGGCATCGCCACTGAAGTCATGGGCGCGAGCTTTCGCAATGCGGGCCAAATCACAGCGTTGGCCGGTTGCGACCTGCTAACAATCAGTCCTGAGTTGCTGGCCGGGCTGGCGGCATCGGATGCGCCGCTGCATGCCAGCTTGCATGCGCCCACGTCCCTCGCCATGGACATACCGGCTGTGCATTTTGACCAAGCGGGTTTCCGCTTTGCGCTCAATGAAGACGCCATGGCTACCGAAAAGTTGTCCGAAGGCGTACGCGCGTTTTGCGCCGATGCGCTCAAACTCGAAAAACTCATGCTCGCAGCCTGATGCGCGCAAGCGCTTTGACACGCTTCTCCCTCACAGCGCGCGCCGCCGCCCAGCCCTTTGTCAGAAAGGAATAGCCATGACCCGTTTGCGTTGTGACCGTGCCCCCGCCTGGGGGCTTTTGCAAGCCCACTATGCTGCGCAGGGCAAAAACTTTGACACGCGCAAGGCCTTTACCAGCGACGTGCAGCGATTTGCCCGTTTTTCGCAAAGCGCGCCGCATGTGTTTGTCGATCTCTCCAAAAATCGTATCGATACCGCAGCCGAAACCCTGTTGCTGCAACTGGCCGACCAATGTGGCCTGAACGCACACCGCGAGGCGATGTTTAGCGGCGAAAAAATCAATGCCACCGAAGGCCGCGAAGTCTGGCACGTGCTCTTGCGCACGCCCGCTGATGCCCCCACCGGCAGCGCACACGAAGCGGCTGAGCTGGCCAAGGTGCATGAGGCCCTGGGCGCCATGCTGGCCTATGCCGAGAAAGTACGGGCTGATGAGGCGATTACCGACGTAGTGAATCTCGGCATCGGCGGCTCCGACCTGGGGCCGCAAATGGCGGTGCTGGCGCTGCACGCGTTTGCGCACCCGGACAAGCGCATGCATTTTGTGAGCAATGTCGATGGCCATGAACTGACCGCCACGCTGGCCCGCTTGAAGCCGGAAAACACCTTGTTTTTGATCGCTAGCAAAACCTTCACTACGATCGAGACCATGACCAATGCGGCTTCTGCCAAGCGCTGGTTTGAGACCAGCGGCGGCAAAAACATAGCCCGCCACTTCGCAGCACTGACCACCAATGTGGCGGCGGCCAAGGACTTTGGCATTGACACCACCTTCGGTTTTTGGGACTGGGTGGGTGGACGCTACTCGCTCTGGTCGGCCATCGGTTTGCCAATCGCTATTGCCATCGGTGCAGCGGGCTTTCGTGAATTTTTGGCCGGTGCACACGCCATGGACAAACACTTTCGCAGCGCGCCGT
>CAMCJY010000173.1 GCA_945875225.1 Comamonas sp. lk
CCCGCTACCAGCAGAGGGTTGTGACCCGCCATTTCCATGGCGCTGGCCTCGTCAGTGACGCCAGCAAAGCCGCTGGGGGCGGTGGCGGCCAGGGCGGCGTGTAAATCGCCTAGGCGAAACATCTGGGGGGTTTGGGCCAGCCACTTGTCTTCGCGCGGCACGGTGGCCTGCACCCGCCTGCCGCTTTCGCTTTTCAGGGTATCGGGCAGCGGCAAAGCCAGCAGGCCGCCGCAAGCGTCGGGCAGGCAGGCGTCAATAAGGCTGTCCACCAGCGCCGGGGTGATGAGGCAGCGCGCCGCGTCATGCACCAGCACCCAGTCAGAAGGGCGCACTCCGCGCGCCTGCAAAGCCTTTAATCCGTTGAACACACTTTGCGCCCGCGTGCCGCCGCCACAGGGCACGCGCTCAAAGCGCGCGGGCCAGGCCGGGCTTTGTGGCCAGGCAAAGTCATCTTCCGGGGACAAGACCACCAGGCCTCCTGCCACACGCCGCACCGCCGCCAATGCCGCCAAGGTGTGCATCACCATAGGCTGGCCCGCCACCGGCTGGTACTGCTTGGGCTGGGCTGTACCAGCTCGGCTACCCGCACCGGCGCAGGGAACCAAAACAAAACAACGTGGCGGGGCCGCAGGGTCTGTGGGGGCGAAATCGCACAAAAGGGCGGTGGCATTGGGGGGGGTGGCGGTCATGGTGTGTGGGCCATTCTAAAATCAGGGCTGTTCGATTTTTTCACCCCCGTACACCCCCCACCTGGGCGCACGGGGGTTTTCGTATTTTTGCCACCCCATGCACCTGCCCTCGCTAGCCACCGGAAAACGATTCACCCTGCCGCGCCCACCCGGTTCCGCCGACGCGCTTTTGCTGGCGCAGTTGGCAGAGCGCGAAAAAGCCGCGGGTCGCATCACCGCCATCGTCACCTCGGACGCTACCGATGCCCAGCGCCTGCTGGAAGAAATCAGCTTCTTTGCGCCCGATCTGCGCTGCGCCCTGTTCCCGGACTGGGAGACCTTGCCTTACGACAGCTTCTCACCACACCAGGACTTGATCAGCGAGCGCCTGGCCACGCTATGGCGCATCAGCCAGCGCGACAAGGCCCTAGGCGTCGATGTGGTGCTGGTGCCGGCCACCACCGCGCTCTACCGGCTGGCGCCGCCGCGCTTTTTGGCGGCCTATACCTTTGAATTCAAGGCCAAACAAAAGCTGGACGAAGCCAAGCTCAAAGCGCAACTCACGCTGGCGGGCTACAGCCATGTCACGCAAGTAGTCAGCCCAGGTGAATACGCGGTGCGCGGCGGCTTGATCGACTTGTTTCCTATGGGCTCACAAGTGCCATTCAGGGTGGACTTGTTTGACAACGAGATCGACAGCATCCGCACTTTTGACCCCGACAGCCAGCGCAGCCTCTACCCCGTGCCCGAGGTGCGCTTGCTGCCCGGGCGCGAGTTTCCGATGGACGAACCGGCGCGAGCCAAGTTCCGCAGCCGTTGGCGCGAACTGCTAGAGGGCGACCCCACCAAAAGCCGCATCTACAAAGACATGGGTGCCGGAGTCGCAACTGCGGGTATCGAGTACTACCTGCCCTTGTTTTTTGAGGACACGGCCACGGTGTTTGACTACCTGGGCGAAGCGGCCACGGTGGTACTGCACGGCGACTTGGAGGCCTCATTCGCGCGCTTTTGGCAAGACACCAAAGACCGCTACCGCATTGTGCAAACCGACCCGGAGCGCCCGGCGCTGCCGCCCGAGGCTTTGTTTTTATCCAGCGAACAGTTTTATGCGCAGTCCAACCGCTATGCGCAACTCGCGCTACGCCCAGCCGCTGCCGATGCGCAGGAAGCGACAGCGTTTGCTGAGCTTGCGCCCATGCCCATGGTGGCGGCCCAGCGGGGCGCCGACGACCCGCTGCTGGCACTCAAAGCCCATATCGAACAAGCCAAAGGTCAGGGCCAACGCGTAATGGTGCTCGCCGAAAGCTCGGGCAGGCAAAGCAGCTTGCTGGACTTTTTGCACGCCAGCCATTTGAACCCACCGGCCTTTGACACGCTGGAAGAATTTCTTGCCAGCGAAGAAGCACTAGGCATCGCCACCTCGCAACTGAACACCGGCTTTCGCTGGCTAGAGCGCGGCATAGATTTAGTCACCGAGACCGAACTCTTTGCCACCGGCCCGAGCACACGCCGCCGTAAAAAGCAAGAGCAAGTCAGCGATGTGGAAGCGCTGATCAAAGACCTGAGCGAGCTCAAAGTAGGCGACCCGGTGGTACATGCTTCGCACGGCATCGGGCGCTATCTGGGTTTGGTGAATATGGACTTGGGCCAGGTGGACGCCCAGGGCGAGCCGGCCAAGCAGGAATTTTTGCAACTGGAGTACGCCGACAAAGCCACGCTGTATGTGCCGGTGAGCCAACTGCAATTGATCAGCCGCTACACCGGCGTTAGCGCCGAGGAGGCGCCGCTGCACCGCCTGGGCAGCGGCCAGTGGGAAAAAGCCAAGCGTAAGGCCGCCGAGCAAGTGCGCGATGCGGCGGCCGAACTGCTCAATATCTACGCCCGCCGCGCGCTGCGCGAAGGGCATGCCTTCCGCTACTCGGCGCAGGACTACGAGACCTTTACCAACGACTTTGGCTTTGAAGAAACCGCGGACCAGCGCGCCGCCATCCATGCGGTGATTCAAGACATGATCAGCCCGCGCCCGATGGACCGGCTGGTGTGCGGGGATGTGGGCTTCGGCAAAACCGAGGTGGCTTTGCGCGCCGCCTTTATCGCGATTACCGGTGGCAAGCAAGTAGCCATTTTGGCGCCCACTACCTTGCTGGCCGAGCAGCATTACCAAACCCTGGTGGACCGTTTTAGCAAATGGCCGGTCAAGGTGGCGGAAATCAGCCGCTTTCGCTCTGGCAAAGAGGTTAACGCCTCGCTCAAAGGCGTGGCTGACGGCACGATTGATATCGTGGTGGGAACGCACAAATTGCTCAGTGCAGACACGCACTTCAAGGACTTGGGGCTGCTCATCATCGACGAGGAACACCGTTTTGGCGTGCGCCACAAAGAGGCGATGAAAGCCATGCGCGCCGAGGTCGATGTACTGACCCTTACCGCCACGCCCATCCCGCGCACCATGGGTATGGCACTGGAAGGTTTGCGCGACTTGTCTGTCATCGCTACCGCGCCGCAGCGCCGGCTGGCGATCAAAACCTTTGTGCGCAGCGAGGGACAAGGCGTGATACGCGAAGCGGTATTGCGCGAGCTCAAACGCGGCGGGCAAATTTACTTTTTGCACAACGAAGTGGAAACCATCGAAAACCGCCGCGCCAAGCTCGAAGAACTGCTGCCCGAGGCGCGCATTGCCGTGGCCCACGGCCAGATGCCCGAGCGCCAGTTGGAATCGGTGATGCGCGACTTTGTAGCCCAGCGTTACAACTTGCTGTTGTGCTCCACCATCATCGAAACCGGCATTGATGTGCCCACGGCGAACACGATTGTGATTAGCCGGGCCGACAAGTTCGGCTTGGCGCAGTTGCACCAGTTGCGCGGGCGCGTGGGGCGCAGCCACCACCAGGCCTACGCCTACCTGATGGTGCCCGACCTCGAAGGCCTGACCAAGCAAGCCAGCCAGCGCCTGGACGCGATTCAGCAAATGGAAGAGCTGGGCAGCGGCTTTTACCTGGCTATGCACGACCTGGAGATACGCGGTGCCGGCGAAGTGCTGGGCGAAAACCAGAGCGGCAATATGCTGGAAGTGGGCTTTCAGCTGTACAACGAAATGCTGGCCGAAGCGGTGCGCTGCCTCAAAGCGGGCATTGAGCCGGACCTGCTGAGCCCGCTCAATGCCGCCACCGAGATCAATCTGCACTCGCCCGCGCTCTTGCCCGACGACTATTGCGGCGACGTGCATTTGCGCCTGAGCTTTTACAAAAAACTGGCCACTGCCAACCACGGCGACCAGATCGACCGCCTGACCGAAGAGATCGTAGACCGCTTTGGCAAACTGCCACCACAGGGCCAAACGCTGATCGACGTGCACCGCCTACGCGTGCTGGCCAAGCCCTTTGGGGTAGCCAAAGTGGACGCGGCGCCGGGCCTGATCAGCATCAGCTTTAAAAAAGACGCGCCCGTCGAGCCATTACGCATCATCGAGCTGATCCAGAAAAACAAGCACATCAAACTGGCTGGCAACGACAAGTTGCGCATAGAGCGCGCCCTGCCCGAGCCCAAAGCCCGGGCGCAAATGGTGCGCGATGTGCTGCGTAGCTTGGGGCAGCCGGCGGCGGCGGGGGTCACGCCCACGGTTTCGGCCTGATCCGAGTCCGATACTCCATATAATTGGTCTGCACTTACACCCAATAATTTACCGATCTGGAGGCCACCATGTCCCAAGTCACGATTTATATGGATGATGACGCCATCAAGCGCGCCAAAGCCTGTGCCGCTGCGGCGCAGCTCTCACTCAGTGCCTGGGTGTCCCAGCTAATTAAAGACCAGACGCCCGCCGTTGACGGCAATGGCTATCCCCTGGGCTACTTTGAAGCCATGGCCGACGATGCAGAAATATGGCGGGACTTTCCGACGGCGGAAGAATTGCGCGCCAACGAGGTGCCCGATGTGCCACGCGAGGAGTGGTGATGTACCTCTTAGACACCAACACGCTGATTTATTTTTTTAAGCAGCAGGGCCATGTGGCCGCCCATTTGCAACAAGTGCCTGCCCATGAGATTGCGCTAACCTCGGTAGTGCTGTTCGAACTTGAATACGGCTTGCTGCGTTCCACGAAGCCGGCAGCCCAAAAGAACGGAATGGACGCAGCACGCGCTGCCCATCAGGTTTTGCCGATGGACTACAAAAGCGCCAAGGCGGCAGCGTGGGTGAGGCATACGCTTGAAGTCGCCGGCCTTCCCATCGGCAAGGTGGACCAATTGATTGCAGGCATTGCGATGGCCAATGACTTGATTTTGGTCACCCGCAACACCCGCGAGTTCGCACGGGTGCCGGGCCTGCGCCTCGAAAACTGGTTTGACACGCC
>CAMCJY010000174.1 GCA_945875225.1 Comamonas sp. lk
CGAATACAACTCAACAATGAGTGATTCGTTGATGTCGGCGCCGAACATATCGCGGTCCGGAACGCTCTTGAAAACGCCCTCGGCCTTCTCGGCATTGACATCCACCCAAGAAGGAAGACCCACCTGTTGGGCGAGCTGCAGTGCTTCGACCACACGATTTTGCTTCTTCGATTTTTCACGCACCGCGAGCGCATCGCCGGCCTTCACCATATAGGAAGGAATGTTGACCGATTGGCCATTGACCGTAACCGCCTTGTGCGAAACCAACTGGCGCGCTTCGGCACGGGTGGAACCAAATCCCATGCGGTAGACCACATTGTCCAAGCGCGATTCGAGCAAGGACAACAGGTTGGCACCGGTATTGCCTTTGCGGCGATCAGCCTCTTCAAAGTAGCGGCGGAACTGACGCTCCAGCACACCGTACATGCGTTTGACTTTTTGCTTCTCACGAAGCTGCAAACCGTAATCCGAAGTACGCGCACCTGATGTGCGGCCATGCTGACCCGGTTTGGAATCGAATTTAGCCTTGTCACCAATCGCGCGGCGCGCGCTCTTGAGAAACAAGTCTGTGCCTTCACGGCGTGAGAGTTTGGCCTTGGGGCCTAGATAGCGTGCCACTTGAACTTCCTTTTTTTGTCATCTGCCGCAATTGCTTGCGGGAGCTGTCAGCCGGAGCTGGCAGCGGTGGGCTTTGTTGAAAATTAGATACGACGGCGTTTCTGGGGACGGCAACCGTTGTGCGGTACCGGCGTCACATCCGCGATCATGTTGATGCGAATGCCCAGCGCTGCCAAAGCGCGCACCGACGACTCGCGACCGGGGCCAGGGCCCTTGATCTCGACATCGAGGTTCTTGATACCCTGCTCCAAAGCGGCGCGTCCGGCCACTTCGGAAGCCACCTGGGCAGCAAAAGGTGTCGATTTACGCGAACCCTTGAAGCCCTGGCCACCGGACGAAGCCCAGGACAAGGCATTACCTTGGCGGTCTGTGATGGTAATGATGGTGTTGTTAAACGAGGCGTGCACGTGTGCGATGCCATCGGCCACGTTCTTACGAACCTTTTTGCGCACGCGTTGTGCCGCGCTATTGGTGGGAGCTTTTGCCATAGTGATCTCTTAGTGCGTCTTATTTTTTCAGGGATGCAGCAGCTTTACGCGGACCTTTGCGGGTACGGGCGTTAGTGCGTGTGCGCTGTCCGCGCATCGGCAAACCACGGCGATGGCGGAAGCCGCGGTAGCAGCCGATGTCCATCAAACGCTTGATGTTCATCGTGGTCTCGCGCCGCAAATCACCTTCGATGGTGAACTGGCCAATCGCATCGCGAATTTTTTCCAGATCACCGTCGGTGAGGTCTTTGATTTTCTTGGAATATGCAATGCCGCAGGCTTCGCAAATTTTGCGAGCGCGCGGACGTCCAATGCCGAAAATGGAGGTCAGTCCGATTTCCGCATGTTTGTGCGGCGGAATATTGATACCAGCGATACGTGCCATATTTTTCCTCTAGAACTCTAGCTATCAACCCTGGCGCTGCTTGTGACGCGGATCTGTACAGATCACACGCACCACGCCCTTGCGACGGATAATCTTGCAATTGCGGCAAATTTTCTTGACCGAGGCCGAGACTTTCATTTCTATTCTCCTAAAACTACCAAAGTGCCCTGACTTACGTCTTGGTCACTATTACCTGCCACAACCCGTAGTTAACAGCACCGCTGCCAACCCCATTTTTGATTTCAAGTCTTGTTTAAGACGACTTGAAGCTCGCTTTTTTCAACAAGGAGTCATATTGCTGCGACATCAGGTAGTTTTGTACCTGGGCCATGAAATCCATGGTGACGACCACAATAATCAGCAATGACGTTCCGCCAAAGTAAAACGGCACGTTGTATTTCAAAATCAGAAATTCGGGCAGCAAACACACAAAGGTGATGTAAACCGCACCAGCCAGCGTCAATCGCAGCAAAATCTTGTCGATGTATTTTGCGGTGTGGTCCCCCGGGCGGATGCCAGGAATGAACGCGCCGCTCTTTTTTAGGTTGTCCGCAGTCTCGCGGCTGTTAAACACCAATGCGGTGTAAAAAAAACAGAAAAACACAATAGCGCTGGCATACAGCATCACATAGACCGGTTGGCCGGGGCTGAGCGTGCCGGCAATGTCTTTGAGCCAGCTCATGGACTCGCCGCTGCTGAACCAGTTGGCAATCGTGGCCGGCAACAAAATAATCGAAGAAGCAAAAATCGGAGGGATGACGCCCGCCATATTGAGCTTGAGCGGAAGATGCGACGATTGGCCGCCATAGACTTTATTGCCCACCTGCCGGCGCGCATAGTTAACCAAGATCTTGCGTTGGCCGCGCTCGACGAAGACCACGAAATAAGTCACCAGAATCACCAGCGCGACAATCACCAGGGCAATCAAAATACTCATGGCGCCGGTTCGCACCAACTCCAACAATCCGCCGACGGCACTGGGCAGACCCGCAGCAATGCCGCCGAAAATCAAAATAGAAATACCGTTACCCAAGCCACGCTCGGTTATTTGTTCACCCAGCCACATCAAGAACATCGTGCCGGAGGTCAAGGTCACCACGGCCGTAACCCGAAAGCCCATGCCGGGGGAAACCACCAAACCCGCTGACGACTCCAGCGCCAACGCAATACCCATGGACTGGAACAAAGCCAGACCCAATGTGCCGTAACGCGTGTACTGCGTAATCTTGCGGCGCCCGGCTTCGCCTTCTTTCTTCAATTGCTCAAAGGTAGGCACCACATAGCCCAGCAATTGCATGATGATGGAGGCCGAGATATAGGGCATGATGCCCAATGCAAATACGGTAAACCGGGATAGGGCACCACCGGAGAACATATTGAACAGACTCAATATGCCACCTTGCTGGCCATTGAAGAGTTGCTGCAATTGATTCGGGTCGATACCCGGCACAGGAATGTGCGCGCCCACCCGGTACACCACCAGGGCGAGCAACAGGAACACCAAGCGGCGACTTAAGTCGCCGTACTTGCCGTTCTTAGCTGTTTGCGCAGAGTTACTTGCCACGGGCTATTCTCAAATCCATTAAGCGATGCTGCCGCCAGCCGCTTCTATAGCTGCTTTGGCACCGGCGCTTGCACCAATACCGGTCAGCTTCACGGCCTTGGTCAAAGCACCGGTGTGTATCACTTTCACCACCTTGGCAATCGGTGCAACCACACCGGCTTGCTTGAGGGTGAGCATGTCCACTTCCGGCAGTCCGAGAACTTCCAGCGTGGTCAAAGTGATCTCGGCGTTGTACTTGAGTAAATGGGACTTAAAGCCACGCTTAGGCAAACGGCGATGCATAGGCATCTGGCCACCTTCAAAACCGACTTTGTGGTAACCACCAGCGCGCGACTTCTGACCTTTGTGACCGCGACCGGCGGTCTTACCCAGACCCGAGCCGATGCCACGACCGACGCGACGCTTGGCGTGCTTGGCGCCCGATGCAGGCTTGATACCATTGAGTTCCATCATCCGCCCCTTACAGAACTTTGATCAGATAGCTGATCTTGTTGATCATTCCGCGAACGGCCGGCGTGTCTTCCAACTCGCTGGTGCTCCCCATTTTGCGCAGACCCAGACCGCGCACGGTGGCCCGGTGAGATTCTTTGCAACCAATCGGGCTACGCACCAACTGGATTTTTACGGTTTGAGGTGTAGTCATGACAAGTCTCCGATCAGGCGAAGATCTCTTCGATAGATTTGCCGCGCTTAGCCGCAACCTGCGAAGGCGTGGTGGAAATTGACAATGCGTCCAGGGTGGCACGCACCATGTTGTAGGGGTTGGTAGAACCATGGCTCTTGGCCACGATATCGGTAATGCCAACGACTTCAAACACCGCGCGCATAGGACCACCCGCGATGATGCCGGTTCCCTTGGGAGCGGGCGCCATCATGACATTGGCTGCGCCATGGTGTCCCATGACCTGGTGGTGAATGGTGCCGTTTTTCAGGCTCACCTTGATCATGTTGCGACGCGCTTCTTCCATCGCTTTTTGGACTGCGGCCGGCACTTCCTTGGATTTGCCTTTGCCCATGCCGATACGACCATCGCCGTCACCAACCACGGTCAGGGCGGCAAAGCCCAGAATACGACCACCCTTGACCACTTTGGTCACGCGGTTGATCGCGATCATTTTTTCGCGCAGACCATCCTCGGGTCCTTCGACCTTGCCCTGCATTTTTGCTTGTACTTTAGCCATGGTTGATTCCGATCTGCTTAAAACTGCAAGCCTGCTTCGCGCGCCGCGTCAGCCAAGGCCTTGACCCGGCCGTGGTAGGCAAAGCCCGCACGGTCAAAGGCCACTTTTTCGATGCCGGCAGCCTTGGCTTTTTCAGCCACCAGCTTGCCAACCATTTGGGCTGCGACCACATTGCCACCCTTGCCCGAACCACCCAGCGCGCTGCGCACATCGGCCTGCAGGCTCGACACGGTGGCCACAATGCGGTCGCCGGTACCGGCAATCACGGTTGCGTAGATATGCAAATTGGTACGGTTGACCGTCAGCCGTGCAACACCTTGGGTTGCAATACGGATGCGGGTCTGACGCGCTCTGCGAAGACGTTGTTCTTTTTTCGTCAACATAGTGCAGTTCCTTATTTCTTCTTGGTTTCTTTGATGGTGATCTTCTCATCCGAATAACGGATGCCCTTGCCTTTATACGGCTCAGGAGGACGCACACCACGAATTTCCGCTGCGATCTGACCCACGCGCTGACGGTCCGCACCCTTGATAGAGATTTCAGTCGGGGTCACCGTGGCCACGGTGATACCCGCTGGCATTTCCATATTGACGGGGTGTGAAAATCCGATCGCGAGGTTGAGCTTATTACCCGTAGCCTGCGCTTTGAAACCCACACCTACCAGCATGAGCTTCTTCTCAAAGCCCTGGGTTACACCGGTAACCATATTGCTGACCAGTTGGCGCATGGTGCCAGACATGGCATCGGCGGCACGCGAATCATTTGCAGGCG
>CAMCJY010000175.1 GCA_945875225.1 Comamonas sp. lk
GCGCTGCATTTTGTGCAGCAAGGCGGTGCGCTCTTTGGCTTGGGTGGCGCTGTGCTCGCCGCCTTCACCATGGATAAAGGCATGCACCGCTGAGCCAAAGCCAAACCAGCCCGGCAGCGTCAGGCGACACTGGCCCCAGCTAAAGCCCCAGGGGATAGCGCGCAGGTCTTCAATCGCTTGCGTAGATTTGCGGGAGGCTGGGCGCGAGCCGATGTTGAGTTCGGTAATTTCGCGCAGCGGCGTGGCGCTGAAAAAGTAGTCGGCAAAGCCCGGTGTTTCATAAACCAGGGCGCGGTAGGCCGCCATGCTGTGGGTCGATAGTTCGTGCGCAGCCGCCAAAAAAGCTTTGCTCGCTGGCTTGGTCGCTTGCAGCAGCGTGGCTTCCAGCGTGGCCGCGACCAGGGTTTCCAGGTTGCGCCGGCCGATCTCGGGGTTGGCGTATTTGGAGCCTATGACTTCGCCTTGCTCGGTCAGGCGAATCTGCCCGCGCACCGTGCCCGGCGGTTGCGCCAGGATGGCCTGGTAGCTGGGGCCGCCGCCGCGCCCTACGGTGCCGCCGCGCCCGTGGAACATGCGCAGGCGCGTAGGGTGGCCGCTGGCGCCCAGTTCGTCAAACACTTCGACCAGTGCGATTTCGGCCCGGTACAGCTCCCAATTGCTGGTGAAAATGCCGCCGTCTTTGTTGCTGTCCGAGTAGCCCAGCATGATGTCTTGCTCACCGCCGCTGCGCTGGATCAGCGCGGCCACGCCCGGCAGGGCGTAAAAGTCGCGCATGATGGGCGCGGCATTGCGCAAGTCTTCGATGGTTTCAAACAAGGGCACCACGATCAGGTCGCACACTGCGTCCACGTCCAAAGTGCCGCGCAATAGGCCAGCCTCTTTTTGTAGCAGCAAAACTTCCAGCAAATCGCTGACGCTTTCGGTATGGCTGATGATGTAGTGGCGGATGGCCTCTTGGCCAAAGCGCTCGCGCATGACGCGGGCCATGGCAAAAATCGCCTGCTCGGCCTGGGCGTGCGCCGAGTAGTGGGCGCCTTGCACTTGCAGCGAACGCGCGTCTTGCAACAGCTCCAGCAGCAGGCGGCGTTTATCGGCTTCTGGCAATGCGCTGTAGTTCGGTTGCACACGCGCTACGCGCAGCAGTTCGGCCACCACTTCTTCGTGCTTATCCGAGCTTTGGCGCAAATCGACCGTGGCAAGATGAAAGCCGAACACTTCAACGGCGCGGATCAGCGGGTGCAGGCGCTGCGCGCTCAAGGCGCCCGCGTGGTTGGTTAGTAGCGAGGCTTCGATGGTGCGCAAATCCTGCACAAACTCTTGGGGTCGGGTGTAGGGGGTTTGCGGGGCGACCGCATGGCGTGTGGCCTCGGTGCCCGTCAGGTGCTGCAAAGTGGCGGCCAGACGCGCATACATGCCTATCAGTGCGCGCCGGTAGGGCTCGTCACGGCGGTGCGGGTTCTGGTCCGGACTGCGTTCGGCCAGGGCTTGCATGTCGGGGCTGCATTGCGTCAGGTTGGCCGAGAGTGATAACTCGCTACCTAGGTAATGCACTTCGGTCAGGTAATGGCGTAGCGCGACTTCGCTTTGGCGCCGCAGCGCGTAGTCCAAGGTTTGCGCGCTGACATTGGGGTTACCGTCGCGGTCGCCGCCAATCCATTGACCCATGCGCAAGAAAGTGTGCGGCACACGCTGGCCTAGCATCTGTTCCATGCTGGCGTAGAGCTTGGGAATTTCACGCAGAAAGGTGGTTTCGTAATAGCTCAACGCGTTTTCGATTTCATCGGCCACGCTGAGCTTGCTGTGACGCAGCAGGCGGGTTTGCCATAGTTGCATGACGCGGGCACGCATCTGGGCTTCGTTGGCGGCCAACTCACGCGTAGCCAGCGCGTCAGTGCGGCCGCTGGCATCGGTGCCCAAGCGCTTGACATCGTCGCGCGCGGCCAGCAATTGGGCGATGGCGCGCTCGGCGTCCAAAATACTTTTGCGCTGCACCTCGGTCGGGTGCGCGGTGAGCACCGGCGAGATAAAGCTCTGCGCCAGGCTCTGCGCCACCGCTTTGGCTCCTATGCCGCCTTCGCGCAAGCGGGCCAGCGCCACTTCCAGGCTGCCTTCTTGCACATCGCCCGCGCGCTCATGGATGGCACGGCGGCGGATGTGGTGCCGGTCCTCGGCCAAATTGGCCAGATGGCTGAAGTAGGTGAAGGCTCGGATGACGCTGACCGTCTGCGCTGCGCCCAGGCCCTTGAGCAGTTTTTTCAATGCCATGTCGGCTGAATGGTCCGCGTCGCGCCTAAAGGCCACTGACAAGCGGCGCACCTGCTCCACCAGCTCGAAGGCCTGTACGCCGTCGTGCTCGCGGATCACGTCGCCCAAGATGCGCCCGAGCAGGCGGATATCTTCAAGCAACGGGCGTTCGCTGTCTTTACGCTGGCTAGTGGTGGTGGGTTGAGTGGGCATGCGGATGGGTCTGCGGTGAAGCGTAGGGGCGGAAGGGCTGAGCCCGGCGCATGCTAGCATCCCCGGCGGCGTTTAAGCCCTCCATTGTTCACCTATAGGTTACGACTTTGCACCACTTCACTATTGCCACCCGCGAGAGCCGTTTAGCCATGTGGCAGGCTGAGCATGTACAAGCGCTTTTACAGGCGCAAGGCCACCAGGTCAGCCTCTTGGGCATGACGACCAAGGGCGATCAAATTTTGGATCGGTCTTTGAGCAAAGTCGGCGGCAAAGGTTTGTTTGTCAAAGAATTGGAAACCGCACTAGAAGTAGGGCGCGCCGACTTGGCAGTGCATTCGCTCAAAGATGTGCCTATGGAGTTGCCGTCCGGTTTTGTGTTGGCTTGTGTGATGGAGCGCGAAGACCCGCGCGATGCCTGGGTGTCTAACACCTATCCCACCGTTGACGCTTTGCCGCAAGGCGCAGTAGTCGGTACCTCTAGCTTGCGGCGCGTGGCCTTGTTGCGCGCCATCCGCCCGGACCTGAAAATTGAAGCCCTGCGCGGCAATTTGGATACGCGTTTGCGCAAGCTGGATGAAGGCCTGTACGACGGCATCATCCTGGCTGCAGCCGGCCTCAAGCGCTTGGGGTTGGCCTCGCGCATTGCCCAGGTGTTTGAACCGGCGTACATGTTGCCGGCCGCCGGACAGGGCGCTTTGGGCATTGAAATTCCCCTTGGCCGGGAAGATGTGGCGCAGGCGCTAGCGCATTTGCTACACCTGCCGTCTTTTCTGGCGGTGTCCGCCGAGCGCATGGTTAGCCGCTTGATGGGCGGCAGTTGCTCCATGCCTTTGGCAGCGCACGCCACTTTCTCCGGCGATGCGCTGCACCTGCATGCCGCCTGGGGTGACCCCGAGGGCGTGCAGCCGCTGGTGCAGGTCAATGGCCAGGCCACCGTCCACACGATGGCCCAGGCCGAAGCACTGGGCACCCAGGTGGCGCAGGCGCTGCAGGCCGGTGTAGCCCGGAGCGCAAATTAATGCCGGCACACGCACTGCGCGCCATCATTACCCGCCCCGGCCAAGAAGCCGATGCCTGGGTAGCGCAAATCGAGCATCACGGTATCAGCGCGCTGGCCTTGCCGATGATCGACATCGTGGCCGTGCCGGATCGGACACTGCTGACCCAGGCTTGGAAGGATTTGGCCCAGTACGACGCCTTGATGTTTGTCAGCAGCAATGCAGCCAGCCACTTTTTTGCGGCGCGGCCGGCAGATGTCATAAGTTTGTGGGCCTCGGGCACCAAGGCACCGCGCGCTTGGGTCACCGGACCCGGCAGCCGCGCGGCATTGCTGGCGCAAGGGGTGCAGGCAACGCGCATTGATATGCCTGCGCCTACCGCCCAAAGTCTGGACTCTGAAGCCTTGTGGTTGCAAGTGGAGTCGCAAATACAGGCGGGTACCCGCATCCTCATCGTGCGGGGCGACAAGACCAGCGAATCGGCCGATGGCCTTGCCGCTAGCAGCGCCAAGGGGCAAGGGCGCGACTGGCTGGCTGTGCAGTTGCAAGCCCGCGGCGCGCAAGTGGACTACGTGGTGGCCTATGCGCGCAGACCGCCCCAGTGGACGGCGGCGCAGCGTGCCATCGTGGCGCAATCGCTGCTCGGCAAGGACGTATGGGTCTGGAGCAGCGCTGAGGCGCTGGGCAATTTGCTGGCGGCCTTTCCGGGTCAGACCTGGGCCGGGGCCAAGGCGGTGGCCACGCATGCGCGCATCGCACAAGCGGCGCGCCTGGCCGGTTTTGGCAAGGTGGCGCTGGCCAGGCCGGGTCTGGCCGCACTGTGCGCGTCGATAGAATCATTGGCATGAACAGCGCCGCCGACGAAGCACCTCCACCTGAACCGGTAGCGCCTGTACCCTCGCCATTGCCACCCCCGGATAAGCCCGTATGGTGGCTGTATCTCAGCGCATTCATTGCCTTTGTGGCGTTGGTGGCCTGTGTGCTCTTATGGCAAAAAGTACAAGCCATGCAGGAAAATCTGGCGCGCCAAAGTGCCGATGCGGTGGGCCAAAGCACCGATGCGAAATCCACCGCCCACCAAGCGCGTGATTTGGCGATGGAGACCGCCGCCAAGCTGGCCGTTACCGATGCCAAACTTACTGAAGTGGCGCTGCAACGCGCGCAGGTGGAAGAACTGATTCAAAGCCTCTCGCGCTCGCGCGACGAAAACCTGGTGGTCGATATTGAAGCTGCGCTGCGCCTGGCGCAACAACAAGCGCAACTGACCGGCAGCATCGAACCACTGGCCTCGGCGCTGAAGATGGCCGATGTGCGCTTGGGGCGTGCTGCGCAACCGCGCTTGGCCCCGCTGCAACGCGCCATTGCCCGCGATATGGCGCGGGTGCAAAACACGCCGCTGTCGGACACGCCGGCTTTGCTGCTACAACTGGACGAACTGGTCTTGTTGGCCGATGACCTGCCCCTGGCCAATGCCGTGGGACTGGTACCGCCGCCGGACTCGCTGGCGCGCAAGCCCAAGGAAGCGGTCGGCGACTGGTGGTTA
>CAMCJY010000176.1 GCA_945875225.1 Comamonas sp. lk
GGCAGAGGCCTTGCAGGCCTACCGGCACCCTTCGGTAGTGCCCACCATGGGCAATTTGCATGAAGGGCATCTGGACTTGGTGCGCAAAGCCAAGCCTTTGGGCGACGTGCAACTGACCACGGTTTTTGTCAACCGCTTGCAGTTCGGGCCGAACGAAGATTTCGATACTTACCCGCGTACTTTTGAGGCCGATTGCGCGCAACTAGAAGCCGCCGGTTGCGACCTTTTGTTCGCGCCCACCGAGGCCACGCTGTATCCCGAGCCCCAAGGCTTTAAGGTGACGCCACCGGCCGAATTGGCCGACGTGCTCGAAGGCCAGTTTCGCCCCGGCTTTTTTGCCGGGGTGTGCACCGTGGTACTCAAGCTTTTGGCCTGTACGCAGGCGCGCACTGCGGTATTTGGTAAAAAAGATTATCAGCAGCTGATGGTGATACGCCACATGGTGCGCCAGTTCAACCTGCCGGTGGACATTGTGGGTGTGGACACCCGCCGCGCGCCCGACGGGCTGGCCATGTCCTCGCGCAATGGCTATCTGTCCGAGACCGATCGGGCGCAGGCGCCGCAATTGCATGCGGCCCTGGAACAAATGGCCCAAGCAGTGCGCGCCGGACGTACCGACTTCGAGGCATTGCAAGTACAAGCCCTCAACACGCTGGCCGCACAAGGCTGGCAAGCCGACTATGTAGCGCTGCGGCGACAAGCCGATTTAGGCGCCCCCCAAGCCGGACAGGCCTTGGTGGTGTTAGCCGCTGCGCGCCTGGGCCGCACAAGGTTGATCGACAACCTCGAAACCTAAGCCCACGGCGCCATTTGCCTAGCTGCCGTAGCCGATCAGCGCCTTGACTTCCAGGAAGTCGTGTATGCCCCAATCGGCGTATTCGCGACCATTACCTGACTGTTTGTAGCCGCCAAAAGGCGCGTAGATATCCCAGTCCGGGTAGTTGATATTGACCTGACCGGCGCGCAACTGACGTGCCACGCGGCGCGCATGTTCCAGGTTTTCCGATTGCACAAAAGCGGCCAGGCCAAACTCGCTGTCGTTGGCAATCTCTATCGCCTCGGCCTCGCTGTCATAAGGCATGATGGCCAGCACCGGTCCGAAAATTTCTTCGCGGGCAATCGTCATGGTGCGATTCACGTTGCCGAACACGGTGGGCCGCGCGTAATAGCCCTGCGTAAGGCCTGCGGGCTTACCAGCACCACCGGCCACCAGCGTGGCGCCTTCGGCGATGCCGATCTCGATCAGGCGCTGCACTTTGGTGTATTGCATTTCGCTGACCAAGGGGCCCATGGTTGTGCCTTCGGCGCGCGGGTCGCCCACCACTTGTTCGGCGGCGACGAGGGCCGCAACTTCTAACGCCTTGGCATGTAGGGCGCGCGGCACCAGCATGCGCGTGGGCGCATCGCAGGACTGGCCGGTGTTGCTCATACAGCTTTCCACGCCTTTGCGCACTGCCGTTTGCAGATCGGCGTCTTCCAAAATAATATTGGGCGACTTGCCGCCCAGCTCTTGGGCCACACGCTTGACGGTATCGGCTGCCGTCTTGGCCACCATTACCCCGGCACGGGTGGAGCCGGTAAAGGACACCATGTCCACTTCTTTGTGCGCCGCCATGACTTGTCCAACCGAGGGGCCGTCGCCATTGACCATGTTGTACACACCGGCGGGCACGCCAGCGTCGTGCATGATTTCAGAAAACACAATGCCGCTGATAGGTGCGATTTCGCTGGGCTTGAGCACCATGGTGCATCCCGCTGCCAGAGCGGGTGCCACTTTGCACACGATTTGGTTAAGTGGCCAGTTCCAGGGCGTGATCAGCGCTACCACGCCAATGCCCTCTTTCATGACGCGGGTGGCACCACGCTGGTGTTCAAACTCGTAGCTTTCCAGGGAGGCTATGGTGGCCTCCAAATGCACCCGCCCGGCCCAGGTCTGGGCATCGCGCGCCCAGGCCAGCGGCGCACCCATTTCGTCAGACACCGCCTGGGCAATCTCTTGGGCGCGCTCGTTATACAAAACCAATATGCGGCGCAGCAGCGCTACGCGGGTGGCTTTGTCGGTCTGTGTGAAGGCGGGGAAGGCGGCACGGGCGGCGGCCAACGCTTTGTCCACATCCGCGGCACTGCCCATGGATATCTGGGTGTAGACCTGCTCGGTGGCGGGGTTGATGACATCCAGGCTGCGGGCCAGCGTGGGCTGGACCCAGGCGCCATTGATATAAAACTCTTGGTGGTGGGACATGGTGTGCTGGCGCGCAATACGCGTTATCGGGTGTGAGGGATTGAAGAGCAGATAAGGTTAGCAGAGATTGCCACTCGCAGGCGATAGGCAGAGCGCCGCTGCCTGCAACCGTGGCGACGGCTTTTGTCGAATTTTCCTCTTTAGGCACACGAGGCGCTAGGATGCCGACTCTGACCCGATAGGAGAGACGCCGCATGCATGCCCAGGACTTTGCTTCACCGACCGTGGCCACCTTGCGCGCCGACCTGGCGCTAGCGCTGCGGGCCGCTGCCCACCACGGCCTGGCCGAGGGTGTGTGCAACCACTTCAGTCTCGAGCTGCCCGATAGCAGCGGCCGCTTTTTGCTCAATCCAAGCGGCCTGATGTGGAGCGAGGTGCAGGCCGATGACATTGTGATGATTGATGCCCAAGGCCAGGTGCTGGCCGGGCGGCATGCCGTCGAGCCCACGGCCATGTTTATCCATGCCGCGATACACCGTATCGCCGGTAAAGCCTGCGTGCTGCATACGCATATGCCTTATGCCACGGCGCTCACGCTGACGCGGGCGCGGGCGCTGGATACCCGCCTGTCGCAAAACGCCATGCGCTTTCATGGCCGGGTGGCAGTCGACGCGCATTACCAGGGCTTGGCGCTGGACCTACGCGAAGGCGAACGCATTGCGAACGCCATGCAGGGCGCGGACATTGTTTTTTTGGGCAACCACGGCATAGTAGTCTGCGCCGAACGCATGGACTACGCCTATGACGATTTGTACTACCTGGAACGCGCTTGCATGGTGGAGGTGCTGGCCCGCCAAAGCGGCCTGCCAATGGAACCGGTGGACGAAGCCCTAGCGGCCAATGTAGCCGCGCAAACGCGGGGCGAGCAATTGCAAGCCGAGTTGTTTTTCAAGGCCTTGGGACGCAAACTCTGAGCGTTTTGATCGCTCAGCGGCGAAGCAAGGTTTTACAAAAACCGGTCAAGTATGCGCTTGCTATGCGCATCCAGCGCCTTTTGGTCCGGCACCAAATAGTGGATGCCATGGGCGTCGGCTACCAAGAGGCTGCGGCCGGTGCCGATGCGGCGTATGTCCTCATCGCCGCGCAACACAAATTCGGTGCGGCCCCGGTCGGTATCCACTGTCCAGGTGCAGGGCGTGGAAAAGCTGCTGACCTCCAGGATACGGTGCAACTGCGGCATGAATTCGCGGCGTGCCAACTCTTCCTCGATCAGGCTTTGGTAGGCGGGAGGCAAGTCGCCCAAGCGGTCCACCCAAGCCACTTCGTGGCCTTCGGTGCTGAGCAATGAAATACCTTCGCCTGGCGCCAGTATGGGAAAGGCGCGCACCGGCAGTACGCCAACAAATCGCTCACCCTGCGCATTGGTCAAAATTAGTTTGCCAAAGTCGGTGCGCTCCAGCACAAACGAAGTTTGCTTGAGGGGCGCGCTCATGCCGCACCCCCGAGCACCGCTAATTGCGCATCGGCATTGCGCGCCTGGGCCTGGTACAAATTGAAATAGGCGCCTTCTTGCTGCATCAGCGCATCGTGCGTACCCTCTTGGACCACCTGGCCCCGGTCTAGCACCACCAATCGGTCGGCACGGTGCAGCGTGGACAGGCGGTGCGCAATAGCAATCGTGGTGCGGCCTTGCACCAAATTCTCAAGTGCTTTTTGAATTTCTTTTTCAGTTTCTGAATCGACCGAGGAGGTAGCTTCATCGAGTATCAAAATGCGCGGGTCAATCAGTAGCGCCCGCGCGATCGAGATCCGCTGGCGTTCGCCGCCGGAGAGGCCTTGGCCGCGCTCGCCCACCATAGAGTCGTAGCCGTGCGGCAGACGCAAAATGAATTCATGCGCATGCGCGGCGCGCGCGGCGGCCATGATGTCGGCGCGACTGGCCTCGGGTTTGCCATAGGCGATGTTGTCGGCAATCGTACCGAAAAACAAAAATGGCTCTTGCAAGACCAGCCCAATATTGCGGCGGAAATCGCTGATAGCGTAAGAACGTATGTCCACGCCATCGACCAAAATCGCACCCTCGGACACATCGTAAAAACGGCAAATCAAATTTACCAGAGTGCTTTTTCCTGAACCGCTGTGCCCCACCAAGCCGATCATTTCGCCCGGCGCAATCGACAGGTTGATGCCACGGTTGACCGCGCGGTTGCCGTAGCGAAATCCCACTTCGCGCAGTTCGATACGTCCCTGCACCCGGCCCACGCGCACCGGGTTTTGAGGCTCGGGCACGCTGGAAACATGGTCCAGAATATCAAAAATACGCTTGGCCGCCGAGGCCGATTTTTGGGTCACTGACACAATGCGGCTCATGGAGTCCAGGCGCCCGTAAAAGCGGCCTATGTAGGCGATAGCGGCCAGCAACATACCCACGGTAATTTGTCCGTGCGCCACCTGGTAAATGCCAAAGCCCCAGACCACCAGCAAGCCCAGTTCGGTCAGCAAAGATACCGAGGGCGAAAACAAGGACCAGATTTTGTTGATGCGGTCATTGACCACCAGGTTGTAACGGTTAGCATCCCGAAAACGTGCGGCCTCGCGCTGCTCTTGGGCAAAGGCTTTGACCACGCGGATGCCCGGAATCGTATCGGCCAGCACATTGGTCACTTCCCCCCAGACGCGGTCAATTTTTTCAAAGCCGGTACGCAAGCGGTAGCGCACGTAGTGAATCATCCAGCCGATAAACGGGAGCGGCACCAAAGTAATAAGTGCCAGCCAGGGATTCATA
>CAMCJY010000177.1 GCA_945875225.1 Comamonas sp. lk
CTGCCCCAGTCCGGTACCCGTGCGCACCTCATTTGGAACCATGCATGACCGGCCTGCGGTTTTTGTGCGGGCCCAAGCATCCGATGGCACTGTCGGCTGGGGCGAGATTTGGTGCAACTTCCCGGCCTGCGGCGCAGAGCACCGCGCGCGTTTACTTGACACCGTCATCGCGCCGATGCTGCTGAGCCAAGGCTTTGACAGCCCGCAGCAAGCCTATGCCCACGCCACGGCCCGCACCGAAGTGCTGGCACTGCAAACCGGCGAGCCCGGCCCGCTGGCGCAGGTGATTGCCGGGGTGGATTTGGCGCTGTGGGACTTGTGCGCCCGCCGGGCCGGCCAGCCCTTGTACCGGCTGCTCGGCGGCGGCCATAACACTGTGCCCGTCTATGCCAGCGGCATCAACCCAGACGCGCCTTTGGCGACGGTGCAGCGCATGCACGCTGCGGGCTACCGTGCCTTCAAACTCAAAATCGGTTTTGACGATGTGCAAGACCTGGCCAACCTGCATGCCGTGCGCCAATGGTTGGGGCCGCAGCTGCCCTTGATGGCCGATGTCAATCAAGCTTGGAGCCTGGACAAAGCCCAGACCGTGGTGCCGCTTCTTGCGCCCTTGAACTTGGCGTGGCTGGAAGAACCACTGCGCGCCGACAGCAGCATGGCGGCTTGGCAGCAATTGAAATCAAGCGCGTCTATGCCCCTTGCCGCCGGGGAAAACATGTTGGGCAGCCTGGCCTTTGAACAAGGCATGGCCAGCGGCGCCTTGGGCGTCGTTCAGCCCGACATCGCCAAATGGGGAGGCATCTCGGGCGCCTGGCCGGTCATACAAAACATCCGAGCGCAAGGCCTGCGTTATTGCCCGCATTTTTTGGGCGCGGGCATCGGCCTCATGGCCTCTGCCCATGTGCTAGCGGCTGCTGGTGGCGATGGCATGCTAGAAGTCGATGCCAATGACAACGCCTTGCGCAGCCTGCTCGCGCCGCCGCTGGCGCGGGTGCAGGATGGACGTATTACTTTGGAAGCACAGCCAGGCATGGGTGTGACGCCCGACCTGGATGCGCTAGCCAGGGCGTGCGCATAGCAAGTTTCAATGGCGTCCCGTAACTTTTCACCTTAGTCCACTGCCATGGCCAAGCTCATATACCCGCCATAGCTTCCACCCGAAACCACGATGCGATTTCCATCAACACGTGGATGGCTTCGCAGCCAGTCTAAAAAAGCACCACCATCTTTTACCGAATTTTTCCTCAAAAACCCATCATTAAGGCTCAAAAAAAGCGCTAGTCCAGCGCTCCTTTCGACCAGTAGCAAGGTCAATGTACCGCACCGCCTCGTAAAACGCCGCAATACTAGCCCCTCGTTTTAAAATTTTTAGAAACCTCATTACAGGTTTTACGGGAATCATCCTTCGGGGGTAGCTTGGAACACACCTGCTCAAGCTGCGCCGCAAGTTTACGGATCACATCCGCATGCTGACCTTTATCGCTCCAACCCTGGAGCTGTTTGCTCATGCGCTCGAGTACGCGGCTGTTGCGCTCATAAAAAACCTCAGGGCTAGGGCTTAATTCACCAATGACGCCGGCCGCTGCTTTCTCAATCCGCGCGCTATCCTGCGGTGCCAACTCGATGAGCTTGCTTACATAGCCGCTACCCCACTGCATCCGCGTCGCCGGGCCGACCGACTCTTTCCATGAGCGCTCGGACCAGTCGAGCGCACCCTGCTTGTCACCGCGCTTTTTCGCGTTGGAGGCCAATACCAGCATGTGGTAATACGGTGAGATGGCCTTTGGGAGTTCGGCTTTAAGCAAATTGTCAGATTCGTCCAACAGGCCGACCTGCGAAAGTAAATGTGCGGCATTGGGAATCAGCGCTTGGCGCTCGTGGACTTGCGTACTTTCCCGATCGACCGTTGCCACTTCATTGCGAACCTGCGCGATGAGCGCCGGCGCAATTGCGATGTTGGCTTCGTCGGGCGCATCGATACGCGCCAGTGCCAACTTGGCCTGCGTTGCACCCAGGCGGTCCGAGCGCGATAGTGTCGCATCCTTGCCAAGCCTGTCTAAAGCGGACGACATGGCATCGACTAATGCCGTGCGATCAGGGCTTGCCTTGGCGCTTAGCGCGGCTATCAAGTCTTTGCCGTAGTACTGCAAAATATCGAAATTCATGCGGATTAAGCCCGGATCGGACAACACCTCACGCATACGGACCAGTGCCTGTTCACGTGCCGATGCAGTCGCTTTTTCCGTATGCGCACTGATGACCGATTTGAACAATAGCCGGGTACACGCCTCGCTGTCTGCGGGAAGGCAATTGCGGGCAAGCTTATTCAATGTGCGGGTGCGCTCTTTGTCCGAAACCAACTGGGCCTGGTCTTGATCCCATGCATAAAACGCCAGCTGCCGCCAGGCAGAGGGTTTAAGGCCTGCCGACTGGGCACCTAAAGCAATGGCCAAGGATTCCTTGACCGTGCTGCTGGAAGCCAGCGCCAGATCCAGCACCTCGATATAGCGTGCGGCATCCACCTCACCTGGAATGCGCGTTAGCTCGCTGGCGTCGGGTTTAAACAAAATCATGGTCGGGTAGCCCCTCACCTTGAACTGCGCGCCCAGTTTTTGAGCGCCTGGGCTATCCCCGTCTATATAAACCGCGACAAACTGCTTACTGCGTTCGGCAAAATCGGGACGGCTAAATACGTCCGCTTTGATTTGATTGCAGGGCGGACACCACACTGCGCCCCAATACAGAAAAACCGGCTTGTTTGTTTGCCGGGCCTGCGCAAAGATAGGCTCGACATTGGCGCCCTCAGGCTTGACCCAGTCGATCGTCGGGGCCTTTCCCACCTGGGTTTCAGCGGCCAGGAGATGTGCATTCAGACCAAACATTAAAAGGACGATGGGGAAAAGTGCACGCATGATGTAAAGGTTCCAATAGTCGGCCGATCTGGGAGCTTTTTTCATCGACCTTAGGCCCAGGGAGCAAATACCGCGCGATAGTGCACGGCGTTAAGGGGAATTAACACGCCACAGATTGGTAAATATACTTTGGATTCATTTGCCAGGCCATTCAAAGCATACTGGCTCTCCCCTTAAAACCTCTCCATATAAGGCCGCAAATCCAGCTCATGCGTCCAGGCGTCTCGAGGTTGTTGGTGCAGCATCCAGTAAGCATCGGCGATGTGGTCGGGGTTGAGGATGCCATCCTGCGCTTTCAGGGCGTAGCGGTCGGGAAACAGGGTGCGGATGAATTCGGTGTCGATGGCACCGTCGATGATGGTGTGGGCTACGTGTACGCCCAGCGGCCACAGTTCGCGGGCCATGCTTTGGGCTAGGGCGCGCAGAGCCATTTTGCCGCCGGAAAAACCAGCAAAGTTCGCACTGCCGCGCAATGAGGCCGTGGCGCCGGTAAAGATGATGCTACCCTTTTGCGCCACGCCCTGCCCGCTTGCGGCCTCGACTCCGGAATCAGGCCGCGCCACCATGCGCTTGGCTACTTCGCGGCCAGTCAGAAAGCCCGCTAGGCAGGCCATTTCCCACATCTTGGTATAGCGGCGCGCGGTCTCGGTCAGGATGCTATTGGGCGAGTTGGCGCCGATGTTGAACACAAGCACTTCAATCGGCCCTATTTGCGTTTCGATGTGATCCACCAGCGCGATCACTTCGTCTTCTTTACGCGCGTCCGATCCAAAGCCGTGCGCTATGCCTCCCTCGACGCGGATTTGCTCCAACAGGGGCTGCAGTTTGTCTAATGTGCGCCGTGTGGCGCAAACGGTATAGCCCTCGCGGGCAAAGCGGCGGGCTACAGCACCGCCGGTAGCATCGCCCGCGCCGATGACTAAACAGACTTTGGGCTGGGCCATGTTAGAAGCCTCAGGCCCGGGGCGGCAGGCCGCGCACCAGGGTTAAAAATTCCATTGCGGTACCGGCGCGGCGGTGTTCAGACAGGGCTTGGTATTCGGGGTCGACAAACCAGGCCTGGGCTTTTTCTTCGGAGGGGAATTTGAAAATAATCATGCGCCCGGCGCGCGGCGCCGTGCCTTCCAGATGCACCGGCGCATCATCAAAGGTGATGAACTCGCCGCCATAGCGCTTGAGTATGGGAAAAAAGCCTTTTTCATACTGGCGGTAGGCGCCTGCGTCGGTCACCTCCAGGTTGACTAGGGCATAGACAGCGATATCGCTCATTTGGAAATCCTTTGAAAAATCGGTGTAAACCCTAGGTCACTTGCCACTCTGCTCAGGTTGTAGCAGTGGGCCTAGGGCCCCATTGTCCTGCGCGCGACAGCGCGGCTATCGCGCTGGACCGCACAAGCTCGCAGCGCGCCGCGCAACAAGCTGCGCGGGCCTTGAATCTTATAAGATGCATTCAAACAGCGCCTGCGGCCTAGTGCCCGGCGCCCTATACAAAGAGGAGTTCAGACATGCCCGTGATAGAGAGCCAGGTCGATAGCCTTGGCGAGGCCTTCGTGCGCAACCGGCAAGACATGCTTAAAGCCCTGGCCGGGGTTCGCACCGTGGAGGACAAGGTACGCGCCACCGAGGCGGAAAAGCAGCCCAAGTTTCACAAACGCGGCCAGCTCATGCCACGCGAGCGGGTCAACCTGCTGCTGGACCGGGGCACGCCTTTTCTGGAGATATCCACCCTGGCCGGCTACAAACAGCACGACGACAAAGACGGCTCGCTGGCCGGGGGCAATAGTATTTGCGGCATCGGTTATGTGTGTGGGGTGCGCACCATGGTGACGGCATCCAACAGCGCCATCAAAGGCGGCACGATCACGCCCTGGGGTTTGCGCAAAAGCCTGCGCATGCAGGACATTGCCATGAAGCAAAAGCTGCCCATCGTCAGCCTCTTGGAATCGGGCGGCGCCAATTTGCTCTACCAGGCCGAAATCTTTATCGACGGCGGCACCACTTTTGCAAACCAGGCCATGTTGTCGGCAGCGGGCGTGCCGCA
>CAMCJY010000178.1 GCA_945875225.1 Comamonas sp. lk
GCCCGAACTGCAAGCGGTTGACAAAAACCGTGGTCAGTTGCACGTCGCCCAAAGGCTTGGCTTTGCGCACCAAGTCCAGATGCCCTTCATGCAAATTGCCCATGGTGGGCACTACCGAAGGGTGCCGGTAGGCCTGCAAGGCCTCTGCCCGCGCCGGCAGGCTGTTGACGATGCGCATCAATTCCCTTGTCTTACCAGGCGTGCAGCGCGTTGACCGGGAAGCTGCCGTCTTTGACCGCCGCCACATAGGCCTCCATAGCGCCGCGGATGGAGCCGCCATCGGCCATGAAGTTGCGTACAAACTTAGGCATCTTGCCCAGGGTGACGCCCAGCATATCGTGCAGCACCAGCACCTGACCCGCCGTGTCTTTACCCGCGCCTATGCCTATCGTGGCGCAGTCTTGCAGCGCCTGCGTGAGCTCTGCAGACAAATCGGCGGGCACCATCTCCAGCACCAGCATGGACGCGCCGGCGTCTTCCAGCGCATGGGCTTGTTGTTTCAGTACATCGGCAGCAGCGCCGGTGCGGCCCTGCACTCGGTAGCCGCCCAGGGCGTGCACAGTTTGCGGCGTCAGGCCCAGGTGGGCGCAGACCGGAATACCGCGCTCGACCAAAAAGTGCACCACCTCGGTGGTCCAGCCGCCGCCCTCCAACTTAATCATGTGGGCCCCGGCCTGCATCAGTACCGAAGCGCTGCGAAAAGCCTGCTCTTTGGACTCTTGGTAGGAGCCAAAGGGCAAATCGGCGATCAGCCAGGCCGTGCCCTGCGCGCGCCGTATGCCGCGCGATACGCTGGCCGTGTGGTAGCGCATGTCCTCCAGGCTGACGCCCACGGTGCTGTGCAAACCCTGGCAGACCATGCCTAGCGAGTCGCCTATCAAAATGCATTCCACTCCGGCGGCATCGGCCACAGCCGCGAAGGTGGCGTCGTAGGCCGTCAGCATGGTGATTTTTTCGCCCCGGCTGCGCATTTCCAAAATGCGCGGCAGGCTGATCGGCTTGCGGCTGGCCATGGGCGAGGCGGGCGGCAGGGTGCCATACGGCGTGCCACCGAGCTGGCTGGCGTTGGCTGCGGATTCGGCAGGCGTGGTGGTGACCATACGGTATCTCCAGTAAGGCAGAGGTGGGCGGTGCCGGGATCAGTTCTGGGTAAAGGCCAGACGCACGTAAATCGGCGCGAAGGCTTCAGCCTGGGTGATTTCAATCAGCGTTTCTTTGGCAAGTTCGAGCATAGCGAGAAAGGTCACCACCAGCACCGACAGACCTAGTTGCGGATCGAATAAATCTTCAAAACCGACAAAACGCTTGCCTTGCAATTTTTTTAGCACCATGCTCATGTGCTCGCGCACCGAGAGTTCGGCGCGGCTGATTTTGTGGTGCTGCACTAGCTTTGCCCGCTGCACCATGGAGCGCCAGGTTTCCTGCAAATCCACCACCTCCACATCGGGAAAGCGCACTGCAATGCTTTGGTCCACATAGACCGCCGCTTTCAAAAAATCGCGCCCAAACTGGGGCACGGTGTTGAGGTTGGCAGCCGCGCGTTTGATCTGCTCGTATTCCAGCAGGCGGCGCACCAGCTCGGCGCGTGGGTCTTCGGGCTCTTCGCCCTCGGCGCTTTTCTTGGGCGGCAACAGCATGCGCGACTTAATTTCGATCAGCATGGCCGCCATCAGCAGGTATTCGGCTGCCAGCTCCAGGTTGCGCTTGCGGATCTGGTCCACATACACCAGGTACTGCCGCGTCACGCTGAGCATGGGAATGTCCAAAATATTGAAATTTTGCTTACGGATCAGGTAGAGCAAAAAGTCCAAGGGGCCTTCAAAGGCTTCCAAAAACACTTCTAGTGCGTCCGGCGGGATGTACAAATCCAGCGGCATGGCGAACAGGGGCTCGCCGTACAGTCGGGCCACGGCCACATGGTCCACCAAAGCGGGCGAGTCGTCCACCAATGCGGTGGCCTCTATGGGCAGGGAATTAGCGCTGCGGTTCATCGCGGAATAACGGGATGATCACCCGGTTTGGTACTGGCAGGGTCAGACTGGGTAAAGACGGGCTTACTGGTCCGACTTGGTTTGATAAACGTAAGGCTTTTGCGCCACTTTGGCGTCGCGGTAGCCCGCTTGCGCGCTGCGGTCCAGGCTTAGGTCCCAGAGAAGGGCGCGCCCTGCTCTTTGCTGCGCTTCCAGTGCCGGCCGGTTGGCTTTGAACTGGTCAATAAATAAGCTGACTTCAGAGTGGTAATCGGGGCGGCGAAATAGTGACATGGCAAATCCTTGTGGCGACCGATTCTAGGGGCAGGTCGCAGTGTAGGCCCAAAGCCCCAGGCCCTAGCAGTAGTGCCGCTATGCTACGCGCTCCATCACGCAATTTGCTTATGACGCAGTTTGACTTCTCTGTAGACGCCATTGCCCGCCTAGCGAAGCTAGACGCCGCCCGCGCCCTGGCCGAAGACGTGGGCAGCGGCGATTTGACCGCCGCCCTGGTCGATCCAGCGCGCCGCGCCCGCGCTCGGGTGCTTTTGCGTGAAAGCGCTGTTCTGTGTGGCCAGCCGTGGGCCCAGGCCGCGCTGTATGCGCTGGAGCCACAAGCGCAGATGCACTGGCAAGTGGCCGAAGGCGCCCGGGGCCAGGCCAACGAAGTGGTGCTGACATTGGAAGGCCCGGCCCAAGCCCTGCTCACGGCCGAGCGCACCATGCTCAATTTCTTGCAATTACTCAGTGCTGTTGCCACGCAAACAGCGCAGTTTGTGGCTGCCGTGCAAGCCGTGCCGGGCAATCGGGCGCAGATTGTGGACACGCGCAAAACCCTGCCGGGCCTGCGCCTGGCGCAAAAATACGCGGTGCGCTGTGGCGGCGGCACCAACCACCGCATTGGCTTGTACGACGCAGTGCTGATCAAAGAAAACCATATTGCCGCAGCCGGCGGGGTCAGCGCTGCATTGCAGCGCGCCCAAGTTGCTGCGGCGCAAGCGGCCTTCATTGAAATCGAGGTGGAGACTTTGCAGCAATTGCACGAAGCCTTGCAGGCCGGTGCGCGTATGGTGCTGTTGGACAATATGAGCCACGCGCAATTGCGCGAAGCGGTGGATATCAACGCCGGGCGCGCGATATTGGAAGTATCTGGCGGAGTGAACATGGACACGGTGCAAGCCATTGCGGCTACCGGTGTAGACCGCATTTCCATAGGCGCCCTGACCAAAGACATACGCGCGGTAGATTTTTCTATGCGCATGGAGGACGTGTAATGCAAACCCTTGAATCACCCTTGCTGCGTATCGACGTCGAATACGAGCAACCCGCTTGCAGCACCCGCCACGCCTGGGCGCGGGTACCGGTGGAGCCCGGCCCGGTCGAGCGCGCCGCTTTGAAAGAAAAAATCGCTCGTTTGCTGCACGAAAAAAACGCAGTCATGGTGTCGCACTATTACGTGCATCCGGACTTGCAAGATCTAGCCGAAGCCACTGGCGGACTGGTCAGCGACTCGCTGGAAATGGCCCGCTTTGGCCGCGACCACAGCGCCCAAACCCTGGTGGTTTCGGGCGTGCGCTTTATGGGCGAAACCTCCAAAATCTTGAGCCCCCACAAGCGTGTGCTCATGCCGGACCTCGACGCCACTTGTTCCTTGGACCTGGGCTGCCCGATTAAAGAATTCAGCGCCTTTTGCGATGCCCACCCGGACCGCACGGTCGTGGTCTATGCCAATACCAGCGCGGCAGTCAAAGCCCGGGCCGACTGGGTGGTGACCTCTAGCTGCGCGCTAGACATTGTGCGCGCGCTCAAAGACGCGGGGCAAAAAATACTCTGGGCGCCCGACAAGCATTTAGGTGGCTACATTCAACGGGAAACCGGCGCGGATATGGTCTTGTGGCAAGGCTCGTGCATCGTGCATGACGAGTTCAAGGCCTTTGAATTGCAAGCGCTCATGGCCGAGCACCCCCAGGCCGGTGTGCTGGTCCACCCCGAGTCTCCGGCGGATGTGGTGGCATTGGCGCACGCCGTGGGCTCCACCTCAGCCATTCTCAAAGCCGCGCAGACCATGGACACCGACACCTTTATCGTCGCCACCGACAAAGGCATGCTGCACAAGCTGCGCAAGCTCAACCCCGGCAAGACTTTTATTGAAGCGCCCACCGCCGGTAATAGCGCCACGTGCAAAAGCTGCGCCCACTGCCCCTGGATGGCCATGAACGGCCTGGCCGACGTAGCCCGTGTTTTGGAGAGCGGCGCGGGCGAAGTGCATGTGGAAGCCGCGCTAGGCCTGCGCGCCCGCTTGCCCATAGACCGCATGCTGGCCTTTACCGCAGCCCTAAAAAACGGCCAGCCGACTGCGGGCTTGGTGCCCCATCTGGGGGCGGTTTAAATCGATCTAGATTACTGCGCCGTGTGAACCCAGTTCTCCAATTCCAGCGCAGGCACTCGCGCGAACTCCGCCATATTGTTCGTCACCAGCACCAGGCCTTCGCTGCGGGCGTGGGCTGCAATGTGCATGTCGTTCACACCGATAGGCTGGCCGAGTTTTTCCAAGGCAGCGCGAATGGCTCCGTAATGCTGCGCGGCCTTGGGGCCATAGGGCACAACTTCGATGCGGCTGCAAAAGTCCTCGATAGCGGCCAAGTTTTCGCTCACCCGGCTGCTTTTCTCCGCACCGTGCAAGAGTTCGGCGAGGGTAATGGAGGACATTGCCATGCGGCTGGCGTTGGCGTTGAAGCTGGAAAGCACCTCGACGGGTCGACGCTTTAATACGTAGATGACGATGTTGGTGTCCAGCAGGTAACGCAGCATCAGAGCGCTTCCCGCTCCGGCTGCTGCTGGGTGGCGCGCTCGGGTAGAAAGTCGTCACTCACTGTGGGACCATCCAGAAAGAAGCTGTCCCAGGTTTGACCGGCGGGGGCGACGATGCGCTCCTTGCCCTTGACGCGAATGTCTACCTTTTGCACGCCCAGGGTGCGGTTA
>CAMCJY010000179.1 GCA_945875225.1 Comamonas sp. lk
CCGGCCCAGTGAACCTGGAGGTTTGGTTTTGTTGTCTATGGCTGCCTGCAATTTGCTGTGCAGTGCCGCATCGTGCAGATTGCTGAGGGTAGGTATGGGTGTTTCCATAGTCTTGTAGTTTTCTAATAAAGGGAGAAGAAATCAACTAATCAGGGCATCCAGCACGCCGGGCTCAAAGTGCACCTGCACATAGTCTGCCAGACCCTCGAACACGCTGTCCAGCGTCGGCACCGGTTGCGCCCGCCCGGCGCCGAACAAGGCTTGCACGGCGGTGGCGTCTTCAAACAAACCGTGTAGATACACGCCCAGCACATTGGCTTGTCCGTTGTGCCAGCCGAGGCCATCGGGCAAGGCCACATGTGCGACAGCACCGACCTGCACCATGCCCGCGTGCTCCTGCGTCTGGCCGTGGTGGATTTCATAGCCCGCTACCGTGACACCGGCCAGCGGCGCGAACGGTGATGCAGAGCAAGCTGCCAGCGCATCTGAAAAACAGGCCTGCGTATGGCGTACGGTTTTATCGGCTTCAAAAACTGTCACCAAGGGCAATAAGCCCAGACCCGGCGCATTGCCGTCTATGCCGTGTGGGTCGATCAAAGCTTCTCCCAGCATTTGCAGACCGCCGCAAATACCCAGCACCGCGCCGCCCTTTTGTGCATGCAGTGCAATCGCAGCATCCAGCCCTTGCGCGCGCAACCAAGCTAAGTCTCCGCTCGTGTGTTTGGAGCCTGGCAGGATAATCCAATCAACGGGCTTTAAACCGACCAGGTCCACTGGGCTGCGCACCCATTGCAAGCGCAAGCCCGGAATATTTTTTATAGGCTGGAACTCATCCAGATTACTGATACGCGGATAGGCGATGACAGCGATCGTTGTTTGCACCGCGCCACAGGCGATGCTGCGCTCATCAAACATGCCGTCCTCTTCGGGCAAGCCGTGCTGCCACCACATCGGCAAAGTCGCCACCGTCGGCACGCCGGTCAATTCTTGCAACATGGCTGGCGCGGGAGCCAACAGTGCTGCATCGCCACGAAACTTATTCAATACAAAACCGCGCAGCAGTGCCCGCTCATGGGTCGGCAACAAAGCCCAGGTACCGTACAGATGAGCAAACGCGCCGCCTTTATCGATGTCAGTCACCAGCAGGCAGGCCGCATTCGCATGCAAAGCGACGCGCATATTGACGATGTCGCTGCCAGATAAATTGATTTCAGCAGGCGAACCTGCACCTTCGATGACCACCACATCGTTATCGGCTATTAATTCGTCGAGAGCGACTGCAATGCGCGGCCACACATGATTGCTGCGCTCGCGCCAGGGCATGCGTGTCAACACCTCGTCCACATGTCCGAGCATGACCACCTGACTGTGGGTATCGCGTTCGGGCTTTAAGAGCAGCGGGTTCATGCGCACATCAGGCAAGGCCTGCGCGGCCAGCGCCTGAAAGTATTGTGCGCTGCCAATCTCGCCTTGGCCGTTACTGGAAGCCACCACCCGCGCGTTGTTGCTCATGTTCTGCGCTTTGAAGGGTGCGACCTTCAAGCCCTGACGTGCGTAGTAGCGGCACAAGGCGGTGGTCAGCCAGCTTTTACCTGCGCCGCTGGTAGTGCCCAGCACCATGACGCAACGCGCGCTCACACCCCATCCTCTGGCAGCACTTTGCCCGCCTGCGCGTTTCGCTGCAAGTGCGCGAACAACGCATCCTGCGCCGCAGGCGGCAACACCGCCAACCGGAAAAAGCCCGGCAAGCCCAGCGACGCTGCGTCACGTAATTTGATGCCTTCTGCGCGCAGCGCCGGCAGATCTATGTCTATAGGCGCACGGGCACAGAAAAAATTGGCCATACTGGGCAAACAGTCCCAGCCTAAATCTTTCAGGGCCGCCAACTGGCGTTGCTTCCAGGCTTGCAACTGGCTGCGACTTTGCGCCAGCCATGCCTGGGTATCGGCTTGCACCCAGTTATGCAACATGGCTACACCGTGCGCGCCCACCGACCAAGAGGGTGCAAGCGCTTGCAGCGACTGCACCGTCGCATCTGCGTGCAGCGGTGCAATCGCATACGCAGCGCGCACGCCGGTCAGACCGAGCGCCTTATTGGGGGTCCACAAACACCAGACCTTGTCACGCTGCACATCGGTCAGGGAAGACTGACCTTGTAGTTGTAATGGCGTGTACGCGCAATCAAGCACCAGTTGCGCAGCAGGCGGCTGCTGCGTACTGTGCGGCTGGTCCAACCAGGCTGGCCAGACGCCATGCGCCTGGCCCAGTGGACTCGACGGTTCACACGCCCACAGCAGTTGCGCCGCCTGCGGGTCCTGCACCTGCCGCAGTCCCAAGGCCTGCGCGGCATAGGCATAGTCGCCATACGCGCAATCAGGCAGCCAGACCTGGGCAATTTCGCCCCGGGCGTTTGCCGTTTGCGCGGACAGCGCGCTGATACGGAAGATGAACTCGCTGGCACTGGCTGCCAGCACAATGCGCCGGACATCCACCGCATGAAAGTCTGCCAGCGCCTGGCGCAAGTCGCGGTAGTCCGGGTCAGGGTAATGCGTTGTGTCGGCCTGTTGCACATCGTGCAAGCTTTGCGGGCAGGGGCCGCAAGCGTTGCTGTTGGTGGAGAAATCAAAGCGTGCAACACCTAAGGAATCGGCACCACCGTGCACGCGCATGACCTTTTCGCCTTGCATGGTCATTGCAATTCCTTCAGCATGCCTACCAAGGTAAACACCACCAGGCCTGCCACGCCGATCCACAGCGCACGGCCCGCCATACGGATGGCGCGCCCGATGTCCGCCGCTTGGGGCTCGCGACCTGGCGCATTCAGGACATAGACCTCTGGCTTGCTCAGACTGCAACCCAGCGCCAGCGCCATCGCAGCCATGGGCCAGCCGCTGTTGGGTGAAGGTGTACGCGCTGCGTCGCGGTACAACGACTTTAAGGACACACCTGCGGCAGCCAGCACCAGCAGCAAGGCGGTGATACGCGCCGGTAGCCAGCTGAGCACATCGTCCGCGCGTGCCGCCCACTTGCCGGCCCATTGCCAATTGCGTCCCCGGTACATACCAGGGTAGCCCCACATGGCATCGGCCGTATTTGCAAAACGGTACATCAGCGCACCGGGCAGGCCTAGTACGACAAACCAAAATATCGGCGCTACCACCGAGTCATTCAGGTTTTCCGCCAGCGACTCGATGACACTTTCTCGCACCTGCACCTCGCTCAAATCCGTCACATCCCGGCTGACCAGAAAACGCAAGCGCTCCCGGCCCCGCGCCAGTGAGCCATCGGGCAAGCCACTGAGGGCAAGTTCTACGGCCTGCGTCTCGGTGCGCAACATAGCCCAAGCCAATGCTGGTTTGAGCACCAGACCCAGCAGCAGCGCAGCCCCCAGCAGGCCCGCCCAGCTTAGCGGCTCCAGCCATGCCAACACGCTTTGTTCGACGGCATACGCCGCCGCACCCACCAGCAACATTCCCCATAGCCAGGCCAGTGCGCCGAGGGTGAATGCGGGTAAGTTGGCCGGTTCGTTTCCGGTAGCCGTACCACCAGCGGCCAGTGTCTGGCGGCTCAGGGATTGCACCTGCTCGCCGGCCCAGGTGAGGTAATTGCCCATCCACACCACCGGGTGAAATCGCACCGGCGGCTCACCAAGGAAATGGTCTATCGCCAGCGCCGCCAGCAATGCCAATAAGATTTGAATGGACAAGATAATCAACCGTCCTGCGGGCCCTGGTGAAAAACCAACTCCTGCACCGCTTGGTCACCTACCAGGTGCTCCGCAATGATGCGGTCCAAATTGGTCGGTGTCACGTTGTAGTACCAGATGCCCTGGGGCTGCACACACATCACTGGGCCGCCTTTGCAAGCCCCAAAACAGCTAACGCTGTTGAACTTGGTTCGCTCTGGCCCCTCGTGGATGCCGGCAGCCTTGAGCTTGGTCCATAAGCTGTCGTAGAGCGCCTGCCCTGCACCCTCCTGCCCACAGCGCGGACCGGTACACATAAGCACATAGTGTTTGTATGGGGTGATGGAGGGTTTGGGAACGGCTTCGGTGGTCACAAGCGGGCTTTCGTTATCTATGGAAGTGTATGCCCCGCAATACTTCAGTGCTTGGTAAAGGTGCAAAGGGTGGAGCTTGCTCAGTCTTCAATACCGCGCTGCGCCGGGATGCCGGCTTGGAATGCATGCTTGACCATGGTCATCTCGGTCACGGTGTCTGCCAACGCGATGATTTCTGGGGGGCAGCGGCGCCCGGTCAGCACCACGTGCACATGGCTGGGGCGGCTGCGCAAGGTGTCGAGCACATCCTCCAGTGGCATCCAGCCGTAAATTAGCGGGTAGGTGATTTCGTCTAGCGTGACCATAAAGTACTCGCCGCTTTGGATAGCCGCTTTGGCTTTTTGCCAGCCATCGCGTGCCAATTGCGCGCTGTGTTCAAGGTCCTGGCTTTTCCAGCTAAAGCCGTCGCCCAGGCCTTCAATGGGGATGCCCAGTTGTTCAAACATACGGTGTTCGCCAATGCGCGCCGAAGTCACTTTCATGAACTGAAAAATCTTCACCCTCTTGGCTCGTCCGTGGGCGCGCAAAGCCAACCCAAAAGCCGAGGTGCTTTTACCTTTACCGTCACCAGTGTTGACGATGATGAGGCCGCGCCGCTCGCCCTCGGATTTTTCATAAGGCTTTTCGGTAGGAGGCGTTTCTATTTGCATGGGCGTAGACCTTCTTAAAAATAGGTATCAGGTATTGGAGGGAATTGCCACCCATTGGCCAGCCAAGGCATGGATGGCCAATCGATGGTCGAACACCTGCTCCACGGCGCGGTGGGTTTGGGCCTCAGCGCAAGGCCCATGGTGGGTGATACGGCCTTGCGCCATCACCACCATGGTATCGGCATGCAAGGCCATGGAAATCTCGTGC
>CAMCJY010000180.1 GCA_945875225.1 Comamonas sp. lk
TGCTGGCGCACCGGCATGATGGACCGCTGGGAATGCGCCGCCTTTGCCGAGTGGCTCAAGCAGGTGCTGGCCTAATATACGTTGGCATCAGCTTAGCTGCGGATTGCGCTGCCGCCCCGGTATTCAGGCGCTGTTCGACTTTGCCCTAGTAGGCACCGACATCCCCGGCCTGGCAAGTTCAAACCATCCAGTCTTGAAGTTTTAACCCCAGCACCCGCTCGAAGTGCCGCGAGTTATGGGTGACCAGAGACAAACCCAGCACCAAGGTATGCGCGGCGATTTGGGTGTCCATCACGCCGATGGGTTGGCCGGTTTGCTGTAAGTGGGCGGCGATTTCGCCGTAGCGGTCTGCGGCTGCCTCCGTCCACGGCAAAACCGGAAACTCGTTAAGCAGCAAATCAATGGTTCGGCGGCGTTTGTCATCAGCTTGCAGCAGTGCCAGCCCAAACCTTGTTTCGGCGAGGGTGATGGCGGAGATGGCGATCTCTTGCTTTTTCAGCGCCGCCAGCATGCGTTTTTGTAAGGCTGCAGAACTGTTGCGAGCAAAGTAGCCTAGGATATTGGTGTCTGCCAGGTACTTAATCAAGTAATTTCCTTGATTTTTGCCGAGCGTTTCATGACGCGTTTTGGGGGACTTTTGGCAAGGCTATCTGTCCAGTCTGCAAATGGGTTTTTCGGTGGGGAATTTTGGCGGCTGGCTTCCGATAAAAAGCTGCCTGGCAAGGGGTTTTCAGCAATAGCCGCCATCAATGCGTCGAGCCGCTTGAGGCGTATTTCAGTCGTGTCTTTGGGTTTGAGCGTGATCTCACCCGTGGCCTCGTTTTTGGCAATCCACATTTCATTCACGTTCACGCGGAATGCCTTGGGCAAACGAATGGCTTGGCTGTGGCCGTTGGTAAATACTTTGGCGGTGGATAGCATGGGCTACTCCTTAAACTGTAGTCATGAAAACGTAGCTACTTTATCATCAAGCAAGTAATTAAGTCAAAGTCGGTTTTACCCTGTATCGCCTTGTACTGTTGCTGGCAGTAAATGACCTCGGGCTTGATCTTGGCGTGCTCGGTAGGGGATCGCTGGCAATCCACCGCCGCCTTGAATTCACAGTGCCTTGCAAGTTTCTTCATGGCCGGCTCGGCCGCCCTGCGCTAGAGTGCAAGCTATGAATGCTCCTTTGAATGCCAGCTCGCAGGACGCCGTCGCCCGTGCTGCCTTGCAGGCGCGCGTGGTACAGGCCCTGGCCCAGCACCTTCCCGCGCATGCGCTGCTCTACCAAAGCGAGGACACCACCCCCTATGAATGCGACGGCCTGACCGCCTACCGCCAGCGCCCGCTGGTGGTCGCCTTGCCTGAGACCGAGGCGCAGGTGCAGGCGGTGCTGCGCAGCTGCCATGCGCTGGGCGTGCCGGTGGTGGCGCGCGGGGCGGGCACCGGCCTGTCCGGCGGCGCGATGCCACATGCCCTTGGCGTCACGCTGTCTTTGGCTAAGTTCAACAAAATCCTGAAAGTGGACCCGCTGGCGCGTACCGCACGCGTGCAATGCGGCGTGCGCAACCTGGCCATTAGCGAAGCGGCGGCGCCCTTGGGCCTGTATTACGCGCCGGACCCCAGCAGCCAGATCGCCTGCACAATTGGCGGTAACGTGGCCGAAAACTCCGGCGGTGTGCATTGCCTGAAATACGGCTTGACCCTGCACAACGTGCTGCAAGTGCGCGGCTTTAGCGCCCAGGGCGATCCCATCAGCTTTGGTGCAGAAGCGCTGGACGCGCCGGGCTACGATTTGCTCAGTCTGGCCGTGGGCAGCGAAGGCATGCTGGCCGTCACCATTGAAGTGCTGGTCAAACTGGTGCCCAAGCCGCAACTGGCGCGCTGCATCATGGCCAGCTTTGACGATGTGCGCAAAGCCGGTGACGCGGTAGCTGCTGTGATCGCGGCGGGCATTATTCCGGCCGGCCTGGAAATGATGGACAAGCCCATGACCGCTGCGGTGGAAGACTTTGTGCATGCCGGTTACGACCTGAGTGCACAGGCTATTTTGCTGTGCGAGAGCGACGGCACGCCCGAGGAGGTGGAGGAAGAGATTGCCCGCATGAGCGAGGTGTTAAGCCGCCATGGCGCTACAGCGATTGCAGTGAGCCAAAGCGAGGCCGAGCGTCTGCGCTTTTGGAGCGGACGCAAAAACGCCTTTCCGGCCAGCGGACGCATCAGCCCGGACTACATATGCATGGACAGCACCATTCCGCGCAAGCGCTTGGCCGACATCCTGCTGGCGATTGCCGAGATGGAAAAAAAATACCAGTTGCGCTGTGCCAATGTGTTCCACGCCGGCGACGGCAATTTGCACCCACTGATTTTGTTTGATGCCAATGACCCGGACCAGTTGCGACGCTGCGAGTTGTTTGGTGCCGACATCCTGGAGACCAGCGTTGCCATGGGCGGCACCGTCACCGGCGAGCACGGCGTGGGCGTGGAAAAACTCAACTCCATGTGCGTGCAGTTCAGTGCCGCCGAAAACGCGCAAATGTTCGCCGTTAAGCGCGCGTTTGACCCGCAAGGCCTGCTCAACCCCGGCAAAGTCATCCCTACGCTGCAGCGCTGTGCCGAATACGGCAAAGAGCTGGTGCGCGGCGGCAAGCGCAAACACCCCGACTTGCCACGCTTCTAAGAGGCATGATCGGCAGGTGCTTTATTTGCGTAACTGCCGGGCGAGACAGCGCATCGCGCCGGGGTGAAGGGAGCTTGCGGGCGGCTTGCGCTGTTTGCGTGACAATTGCGCCTCGCGTTGGCTGAGGCTTGGCCTCACAGGCTGCACTGAACCCCGTGTTCGGATTTAACAATAAGGAGACCCCACTATGACCTATTTGCAAACCCATTTCCCCCAGCCTTTGGGCCGCCGCACCCTGCTGCAAGCGGCTGCCGCAGGCGCGGCAGGTCTGGCCTTTCCAGCCTGGGCCCAATCGGCCTGGCCGGCCAAACCCGTGAACTTGGTGGTGCCCTTTCCAGCCGGTGGCGGAACTGACGCTTTTGCGCGCCCGATGTCCGCCCAATTTGTGCGGCTGACCGAAAAGCAGCTCATCATCGACAACAAAGGCGGTGCCGGTGGCACGCTGGGCGCCGCCTTCGCGTCCAAAGCAGCGCCGGATGGCTACACCTTGTTCATGGGGGCGGTACACCACACCATCGCGCCCAGCATGTATTCCAAGCTGGACTACGACCTGGAGCGAGACTTTGTGCCTTTGATCATGGTGGCCAGTGTGCCGCAGGTGCTGGTGGTCAACCCGAAAAAAGTTCCCTCTGCAAACTACGCAGAATTTCTGGCTTTTGTGCGTAAAAACCCCGGCAAGCTCAACTACGGCTCGGCCGGTGGCGGTACCTCGCACCACCTGGCCGGTGAGTTGTTTAAATTGCAGACCAGTACTTTCATTACCCATATCCCTTACCGGGGTGCCGGTCCCGCGCTGCAAGACCTGATTGCCGGCAATGTGGACATGATGTTCGACGGCCTGGGCTCTTCGGCGGCGCACATCAAGGGCGGGCGCATCAAGGCCTTGATGGTCTCGGGCACCAAGCGCAACCCGGCTTTCCCGGATGTACCGTGTTCCACCGAACTGGGCCTGCCCGACTACACCGTCAGTACCTGGTACGGCCTTTGGGCGCCCAAAGGCACACCGGCCGACATCCAGGCGCGGGCCATCGAAGAAATCCGCCGTGCCTGCCAGACCGACGAAGCCAAGACCACCTGGGCCAACCAGGGTGCCGACTTCCCCAATCTGGCTGGTGCGCAGTTCGATGGTTTTATCAAAGGCGAACTAGCAAAGTGGTCCAAGGTGGTCAAGGCCTCCGGCGCAAAGCTGGACTAAGCATTCTTGGAGGGGCGGCCGCAGCAGCGGCTGCCTGGTTTGAGCCGGCATCCGGCGTAGCACGCGTTTTTTATGTCCCAACACAATCTTTTTGCCGCGCTGCGCGCAGCCTTCCCGCGCGATCTGGACCAGACGGCAGTGCAGACCGAAACGGGCCTGTGCTACTCCTGGCGCGACCTGGACCGCGCTACTGCGATGTTGGCCAATTTGTTGCAGTCGCTGGGTTTGCCCGCCGGCAGTCGGATCGCCGCGCATGTGGACAAATCAGTCGAAGCCATGTTGCTTTACTTGGCAACGTTGCGCGCCGGCTATGTGTACCTGCCGCTCAATGTGGCTTACCAAAGCGCGGAGCTGCAGTACTTTTTAGGCAATGCCGAACCGGCGGTGCTGGTTTGTTGCCCCTGCGATTTCGGATGGGCTAGCAAGCTGGCGTTTCAGGCTGGTACGCACTACGTTTTCACCCTGGACGACCGGCGCCAGGGCAGCTTGCTCGAACGCGCGGCGCAGCACAGCGATGTGCATACCATCGCTGCGCGCAAGGCAGACGCTCTGGCGGCCATGGTCTATACCAGCGGCACCACCGGCCGCAGCAAAGGTGCCATGCTCAGCCATGGCAATTTGCTTTCCAATGCCAAGGTGCTCAAAGACTATTGGGGTTGGCGACACGGTGATGTGCTTATCCACTGCCTGCCCATCTTCCACGTGCACGGCCTGTTTGTGGCGCTGCATGGTGCGCTGCTCAATGGCAGCAAGATGATTTGGATGGCGCGCTTTGACCCCAAGCAGGTGCTGGCCTATCTGCCGCAGGCCACTGTCTTTATGGGTGTGCCGACTTTGTATGTGCGCTTGCTGGGCGAAGCCGGTCTCACGCCGCAGGCTTGCACCCAAATGCGTTTGTTTGTAGCTGGGTCCGCGCCCTTGCTTTTAGAAACGTTCCAGGAATGGACATCGCGCACCGGCCACACGATTTTGGAGCGCTACGGCATGAGCGAAACCGTCATGCTCAGCTCCAACCCCTATGCGCCCGATGCGCG
>CAMCJY010000181.1 GCA_945875225.1 Comamonas sp. lk
TTGTGGTGCCTGCCGATTCACCTTTGAAGACGATGAAAGATGTGGTGGAGCAAATGAAGAAAGACCCAGGCAGCGTCAAGTGGGGCGGCGGCTCGCGCGGTTCGACGGAGCATATTTGCGCTTCTATGCTGGCAACCCGTGTCGGCGTGGACCCCAAAAAAGTGAACTACGTCGCTTTTCGTGGCGGCGGCGAAGCCACTGCTGCGGTCTTGGGTGGCAACGTCACCGTCGGCGGCAGCGGCTACAGTGAATTTGCCGAATACATCAAGGCCGGGAAAATGCGCGCGATCGGCGTAACGTCTGAAAAACGCTTGCCCGGTATTGCGATTCCCACGATGCGTGAGTCGGGCTATGACGTGGTGTTGGGTAACTGGCGGGCTGTCTACGGCGCCCCAGGCATCAGCAATGAACAGCGCGCCGCCTTGACCGATATGGTGGTGAAAGCGACCAAATCGGATGCATGGAAAGCGGCTTTAGAGAAAAACGTCTGGACGCCTGCTCTGATGACCGGCAAAGCCTTCGACGATTTTGTAGACAATGAGTTTGCAAATTTGCGCGGCATCATGCACTTGTCGGGCATGTTGTGAGTTTTTTCAGCACCAAAAAAAACCAAGAAATCATCCTCAGTACGGGAATCATCGCGCTGGCCTTTGGGCTGGCGCTGGGTGCCTCTGGCATTTCCTCTGAGGCGGGGTACGCTGGCATCGGCCCCAATTTTTTGCCCCTGTTGGTGTCGGCGGGTCTTTTTTTGTGCGGCGGCTTCTTGTTCTGGGAAGCCATGGGCCAAGGGTTTAGCCATCTGCCTGATGCAGATCCTAGCGAAGCAAGGCAAGCATCGCCCTGCTGGAGCGGGATGGCTTGGATGTCGGCAGGCTTGCTGCTGAGCGCAGCCTTGATTACCTCGATCGGTTTTATTTTGAGCTGCGCTGTGTGTTTTGCTTGTGCAGCCCACGGTTTGCGTCAAGCCAATGCGGGCCCTGCCCAAGCAGCCCAGCCACTGGGCATCCGCAGTTGGGTGCTTGATGCCTTCTTGGGCTTGGCTATTTCAGCACCGGTGTTTTGGATGTTTACCAAATTTTTGGCAATCAGTTTGCCGGGATTGACGCAAAGCGGCTGGCTGTAATGGATATTTTGAATCAACTGCTTGCGGGTTTTGCCACCGCCGGCACGCCGGTGAATTTGCTTTGGGCTTTTGTGGGTTGCGCTTTAGGCACTGCGGTGGGGGTCTTGCCCGGGATCGGGCCTGCGACCGCCGTGGCGATGCTGCTTCCGATTACCTCGCATGTGGACGCCACCGCATCGATGATTTTCTTTGCCGGCATTTACTACGGGGCGATGTACGGCGGTTCGACCACCTCGATTTTGCTCAACACGCCGGGCGAGACCGCCACCATGGTCACCGCAATGGAGGGCAACAAGATGGCCAAGAGCGGCCGCGCTGGGGCTGCCTTGGCAAGCGCGGCAATTGGCTCCTTTATTGCTGGAACGATCGCCACCATCATCGTGACCTTGTTTGCGCCGGTATTGGCCGATTACGCTGTTCGCTTAGGGCCACCCGAATACTTTTGCCTGATGCTCTTGGCGCTGACTACGGTAAGTGCTGTGTTGGGTCAAAGCACGGTGCGTGGGCTGACCGCCTTGTTTGTAGGGCTTGCGATCGGTCTCATCGGTATGGACCAAATTACCGGGCAAGCACGCTACACCGGCGGTGTGCCAGAGCTTCTTGATGGCGTTGAAATCGTCTTGGTTGCAGTGGGTCTGTTCGCTGTCGCAGAAGCCTTGCACGCGGTGCTGTTTGAAGGCGCAGTGAAGGAGTCTGAAAACAAGCTCAGCCGTGTCACTATGAGCGCCAGCGACTGGCGTCGATCTTTTCCGGCGTGGCTGCGCGGCACCGCCATCGGGGCACCTTTTGGCTGTATCCCCGCCGGTGGCACAGAGATTCCCACCTTCCTCAGTTACGCGGTAGAAAAGAAGTTGGCCAAAGGCGAACACCTGGCGGAATTTGGAAACCAGGGCGCGATTGAAGGCGTTGCCGGGCCCGAGGCCGCCAACAACGCGACGGTTACGACAGCCATGATTCCCTTGCTGACCTTGGGCATCCCGGTGAGCAACACCACGGCCATTTTGCTGGGCGCTTTTCAAAACTACGGCATCCAGCCCGGGCCACAGCTTTTCAGCACCTCAGCGAGTTTGGTCTGGGCTTTGATTGCTTCGCTGTACATCGGCAATGTGATGCTACTCGTGCTTAACTTGCCTTTGGTTGGCTTGTGGGTCAAGCTACTCAAAGTGCCCAAGCCCCAGCTCTACGCGGGAATTTTGATATTTGCCACCGTCGGCGCTTACGGCATGCGCCAAAGTGCGTTTGACCTGGTTTTGCTCTACGGCATTGGCTTGTTAGGCCTAGTGATGCGGCGCTTTGACTTCCCTACCGCACCCGTCGTAGTCGGCATGATTTTGGGCCCTTTGGCTGAAGCGCAATTGCGCAACGCGCTGTCTATTGGCGAAGGCAAGTGGACAATTTTCTTAGAGCGCCCCATGTCGCTGACGCTCTTATGTGTCGTGCTCTCGGTTTTGGTTTTGCCACGGGTACTGAAGAAAAGGAAATAGTCGCTTTGCCTTTTGGGCACCCCGTGGTGCGCCGATCCATCTTCCGGATTAGCCCATGAACCCCAAATTGGTCGGATAGTCTGGGCGGCCAGCCGCAGCACCAAAGTTTTTCAGATTCGGCAGCAGCGCACCTATTTCGCTGTCGGCCACGCCGAACCACTTGGCAAGGGTGGCGGCGTATTGATCTACAGAGGTGCTGGGCAGCAAGCGGCCTTGTCCCACATGCCATTGGTCATCGGGCGCCAGGGTGTCTGTGATGCTGATGGGTGGGGCGGTGCCATAAAAGGCTGCGCCTTTGACGGCGCCACCCACCATCAGGTGGTGTGCGCCCCAGCCGTGGTCCGATCCATCGCCATTGGATGCCAAGGTACGGCCAAAGTCGGAAGCTGTAAAGGCGGTGACCTTATCGGCTACGCCGAGTTCCACAGTGGCCTGATAGAACGCCGACAGGGCATCGTCGATTTGCTGTAACAACGGGGCATGTTTGGTATTGAGGTAGTCATGCAAGTCAAAGCCACCGAGCGAGACCATAAACACTTGTCTTTTGGCGCCCAAGGAATTGCGAGCGCCTATCAACTGCGCGACCATTTTGAGCTGATTGCCCAATGCATTTGCTGCTGGAAACGCGGTTTGCAATTGCACCGTAGACAGGCCTTGGGCAACTTTGGCCTGGGCGGTGATACCGCGTTTCATCACAGTGTTGTATTCGTTCTCCAGCACATGTTTGCGCGGTTGTTGCAGCATGGCCGCAAAAGCGTTTTTGATTTCAGTCTGGTAGAAAAAATTGTTAGTCAAATTACGCACTGCGATGGCGCCGCTGGTGCTGCACTGGTACTGCAGCGCCGAGTCTCCTGCCAAAAGCACGCTATTGCCGCTCAGTGAGATGCAGGTAAAAAGCGAGTCGCTGTTATTGCTCAGGGCGACGTCGCCCATTTTGCCCCCCCAGCCAATGGTGGAGCCTTCGGGCGAGGAAGACTGCCACACGGATTGCTGGTCATTGTGCGAAAACAATTTGGGGGGTAGCGGATATTTGACGCGGTTGCTGCTGTTGTATTGGTCGCGCGTCAAAGGAACGATCAAGGGCCCGACGTTGAGTTGTACCGCTGCCTTGCCAGTATTGAATAAATTAGCTAGGCCTTTCATGGCCGGGTTGAGTGCAAATTGGCGCCCTTGCGGCAAGGCGGTGGTGGGCTTGAGCAAGGTGGCTGCCAGGGCGTCTTTATCCAGCGCCATGCCGTTCGTACCGCCCGAACCAGCGGCGCGAATAGTGGCATATTTTGCATAACTGGCATCGTCATAGGCAACCACGGTATTGGCATAGTCGTTACCGCCGAATAAAAATACGCAGACCAATGCCTTGTAGTCCGTGGAGGCAAAGGCCGCAGCCTCGCCCATTGCGCTCAGGTTAAGTAGCCAGGGCGTAGCTAAGCCGGTTAGGGTGGCTTGCCCGGTGCGGCGAAGAAATTCGCGGCGGGTTGGATCGGTGTCGGAGTGCTCCAATTTGACCTCGCTATTTTTGAACTAGGTATTCGGAGCAGCACATGACGAACATCAGCGCCTTAGCCACATAGCTGCGTTTGGTACTGTCTGAACTGCTAGCGTTTGCCTGGTCATGGCTCAAGGCCGTGACCATCATCGTGACCGTCTCTGATGACAACTGACCGGCACACAACAAGAGATTCAGCCGGGTGATCAATTCAGCCGGCTTACCCACTAAGGCTAATTCAGCGGTGTAATCGGGAACGATGTCGGGTCCATCGGTGGCGGTAGGTTCATCGGGGGAGATGATCAACTCCGGTGCGCGCACCCACATGCCGTTGATCAAAAAGTTTTGCAGGTAATTGATATAGGAGGCCGTCGTACTTTCATTGACCAATTGAAACTCGGGCGCCGTGGCCTTGCTCAGGGCCATCGCGGTAGACGGGGGGATATAACCAGGCCGGAAAAAATTGAACACCGACGGCGCTTGCAATGGGCTTTGGCCCAGTGCATCTACGGCCGAGTAATTGGGGTTGCCAATTTTCCAAGTACCTTTGAGAGAGGTGGCATTAAAGGTACGCGCCCACTGTGCGGTGCGCACCATGGGCTCGCGTAGTTTGCCAAACGTAGTAGACGTCAAACCGGGGGCGCTGGTGGCTTCGGTATCCAGCAAAATGGCTTTGAACACTGCCGCCAAGTCGCCGCGCTCGCCTTTGCCATTGTTGTTAAACACCGTGGCCACCCGCGCTACATAATTTGGTGC
>CAMCJY010000182.1 GCA_945875225.1 Comamonas sp. lk
CACTGCGCGAAAGCGGCATCCGGGCTAAATCAGTGTCCTCTGCAAGCGCAGTTCGGCAATGGCATGCCCAGCCACTTGTACTTCGCGCTCGGCACCCGGTTCGCGCTTGAAGCCAGCCAGTTCAAAAAAGCGCAATGCCGTGCTGTTGCGTGCTTGCATCCACAAGGTGACGTCAATACAGCCTTCATCGTGCAAACCCTGACGCGCCGCATGCCACAGGGACAGGCCTACGCCCAGGCCCTGGAAATCCGGGTGTACATAGATATCGGTAATCTCGCCGGTGGTTTGGCGGCTGGCCTCGTCGCGGCTGCGGTCAAAGCCGACAAAGCCGACGATGCGCTCACCATGCATTGCCGCCATCACCTGGGGCTCGGCAAACTCAATCGCCTCGCGCCAATAGGCCTGGCGCTTGTCCTGGCCCAAGGGCGGCAATTGGTCGGTGCCCAATAAAGACTGGTAGGTTTCAAGCGCTACCTGCGCATACAAATCACTAATCGCTTTGGAATCGCGCCCGACGGTGGCGCGTACCGGAAAAACAGAGGTGCTGGACATGGGAGCTGCAATCACAAAAAAACGAAAAAAAATCGATACCGATTGTCGCAGGATTGCAAGGGCCTTCGAGAGCCCGGTCCCCGCTAAGCGTTAAGCTTTGCCCCATGCGCCGGGATCAACCAAGAACTATGCTGTACCCACTGTGGCGCCTGGCGCTGTGCTGCTGGCTGCTGGGCGCATGCCTGACTGCACAGGCTGCGCCCTTTAAAGACAGCATGGCTCAGCGTACCTTGGCCTGCGCTGGCTGCCATGGCCCCCAGGGTCGCTCCGGCCCCGACGGCTACTACCCGCGTTTGGCGGGTAAGCCCGCAGGCTATTTGTATAACCAGTTGGTCGATCTGCAACATTATGTTGGAACTGAGCAACGCCCAGATCGCTCAGGTGCTGAGCTATAGCCGCGGCGCCTGGCGCAACCAGGCAGCGCCCATTAGCGAATTGCAAGTGCAAGCCGTGCGCGATCCGCGCCAGCACAGATGAACGCGCCAGGCAAACAGGGGCCTACAGACATCACGCTGCTGTACGAGGACGATGCCCTGCTGGTGCTGAACAAACCAGCAGGGCTTTTGTCGGTGCCGGGCCGGGGCGCGGATAAGCAAGATTGCTTGAGCGCCCGCGTACAAGCGCACTTCCCCGATGCGCTGGTAGTGCACCGCTTAGACATGGCGACCTCGGGCATTTTGCTGATGGCGCGCGGCGCCGATGCCCAGCGCGCCATCAACCTAGCGTTTGCAGAAGGTTGGGTCGAAAAGCGCTATGTGGCCCAAGTGGCCGGCCTGCTGGAGGCAGACGGAATTTGGCGGATCATCGACTTGCCGATTGCGGTGGATTGGCCCCGCCGTCCTTTGCGTGTCATTTATGCCGATGGCAAAGCCAGCCAAACCCGCTGGCGCTGCGTGGCGCAGGATGCACAGCGCCAAAGCAGCCGCGTAGAACTCGAACCCCTGACCGGTCGCAGCCACCAATTGCGGGTGCACATGCAGGCGCTGGGACACCCCATTTTGGGCGATGCCTTGTATGCATCGGCCCAAGTACAGGCCATGGCTGCGCGCCTACTTTTACACGCCTACGCACTGTCGCTCAAGCATCCGCACAGCGGCACGCCCATGCACTGGGAGTGTCCGGCGGACTTTTGAATGCGGGTTTTGATGCGTCGTGTAAGGTCTAAAAATCTCCACGGAGACTTGTCGAAATGGCCCGAATTTACAGATGCGCAGCTTGCTCAATCGGGCGGGCCTTGGGCTCGCTGGCACAGAGCTGACCCGCGAACCCTACCAATGGCTTGAACTCACAGAGCCTGATTGCTTAGAGGTATTTCAATTTAAGTCACCGTTAAAATTAGACAGCCAAGGTTGGTCCACACTCCCGGACGCAATCGGGCTCGGCGTCTAGCGCAATGAGCTGATGCTTTAACAGACGCTCAGCAAAACGGCGGCTTTTCACTGAAAGAGATTGTTTTCGTGTATTCAAGATTGACCATCGCCAGGGACCCCTTACGCTGCGCGCCTTGGCCTACCCAAGCTGATGTCTGAAGAAACTATATTGGCGGTGCTCAGGGCCCATGGCACGCTGCAAGTGCAGTCGAACGACGCCTTGTCTCTGGAGTTGCTTACGGGGGGATTTTGGAATCGTGTTTACCGCCTGAGCAGCAAAGAAAACACTGCTCTTGACTGGGTGATCAAGCAGTTCGTGCAAGTGCCTGTGAACCCTATGTTCCCGATTCTGCCGACAGCTGAATTTGCCGCATTGCAGTTCATGCAAGAACAGGAATGTGCTCCTACACCGATCGCCTTTATCGCCGATAGCCCGATCGGCAGCCTGCTGGTGTACGCGTATGTCCAGGGTAGCAATTGGAATGGTGACCTCGAAGCGGCAGCGACTTTGCTGGCGCGAGTGCAAGGCGTTCCCATCGATGCCTTTGCCAGGCATGCTTTTCGCAAGCTGCCCACTGATGCAATCGCTTTGCAGCAGCACGCCCAAGAGATGTTGCTCCGTCACCCAAGTGCTTTGAGTCAGAGCGTGCATGAATTGTGTCCGCCCTTGTCGAAGCAATCGGCCCCTCCCCATCGAAGCGGGGTTTTGGTGCACACCGACTGTGGGCCGGGCAATATGGTGAGCAGCCCCCATGGCTTGCGCCTGATTGATTGGCAGTGCCCGGGCATCGGGGACGGGCTTCAGGATGTGGTGACCTTTCTTTCGCCTGCAATGCAAGTACTCTACGGTTATCCGGCGCTTACAGGTGCGCAGGAGCAGCAGTTTTTAGGTGCTTACTTTGCTGCCCTGGATGAGCGTCCAAGGGATGCGCAAGCGACACGCGAACGGCTTGACAGTGTCCGCAGCAGTCACCACTACCGATTCGCGGCGTACTGCGCTATGCGCGTGCAGGACACAGCTGCTTCTGACGAAAAAACCTCGCGCTTGTACGGTGTTGCGCTCCAAGCGGAAATTCAACTATTGCATCGCCTTTTGCCATAAAGATGTAAACCATGAAATCTATAGAGATGCACATTCACAGTTTCAGTCTGCGTTTTCAGTTCAAGTACCGCAGCGACTTTGACGTGTTTGCCTATATTGCCCTAGCCCGGGAACGTGGATTCACCGGTGTCAATATTTCCGCTAACGGGCCAGGGTATCGGGACTTGGGCGGAACGACGCCGCAGCATTTCGCCAGCGTGCGGGCCTGCTTGCAGGAGCACGAAATGGCCTGCGAAATTGACACCAGTGACACCCGTTTGGATAACCTGCGCCAAATGCTGTTGGTTGCATCCCAAGTAGGCGCTGAGCGCTTGCGGGTGTACACCAAGTACGAAGCCTCATTGACTGAACAAATGGACTGGAGCGTGCGTGACCTGCGGGCTATCGCGCCAGAAGCCGAGCGCTTGGGTATCACCATCGTGTTTGAAAACCATGAGGATTTTCAGGGTGCGGTCATCTTCAACATCCTGGCAAAGGTCAATCATCCGCGAATCAAGGCCCTGTATGACTACGGTAATTCGCAAATGGTAGGCGAAGACCCTATGCACGCGCTGCGGGCCATGCAGCCTTACATAGACGCCGTACATGTCAAGGACCATGTACTTCTCAACAGCGAAGGTCGCCTGTGGGTCCAAGGCGTGCCCATGGGGCAGGGACTTCTGCCCATCATGGAGCAAACCGAGGCCCTGTATGCCGGTGGATTACGCCGCTTCTGCTTTGAAAACGTCTGGGGCTACGTCGCCCGTTTCAAATCTGACACGCTGCCCACGTCGGCGCCCTTTAGCCAAATACACCCCCATGGTTTTCTCAACGGTGCGCTATTGCCTGAACCTGAGGCCTTAGAGCAGGAATGGCAGGCCTTTGAATCAGGGTGGCAGTGGTACCAAGGCGCGCTTGCATCGCAAGGATTTGTGATAGAGCGGCGCAAAGCAGTCAAGCCGCCCATCTGATGCGGCCAAAACGCGGGCTCTCGCCCAGCGCCTAAAATGCCGCTGTGACCTCCATCCTCAACGCCGACCTGCATTGCCACTCTGTGGTCTCGGACGGCACGCTGACCCCCGAAGCCCTGGCCGAACGCGCCGCCTCCCACGGCGTGGAACTGTGGGCGCTGACCGACCACGACGAAATCGGCGGCCAAGCCCGCGCAGCCGCAGCGGCCAAGGCCGTGGGTATGCGCTATGTAACGGGCGTCGAAATTTCAGTCACTTTTCTGGGAAAAACCGTCCATATCGTCGGTCTGGGCATGGATACCAACAACGCTGATTTGTGCGAAGGCCTAGAGCGCACCCGCGGCGGGCGCAGGCTGCGAGCGCAGGACATGGCCGACGGCTTGGCCAAAGTGGGCATCAAGGGCGCGTTTGAAGGCGCGCTGCAATACGTGGGCAACCCAGACCTGATTTCCCGTACGCATTTCGCCCGGCATTTGGTGGAAACCGGCGTGTGCAAAGACACCAACGAGGTTTTTCGCAAATACCTGACCGAGGGCAAGCCGGGCTTTGTGGAGCACCGGTGGGCCACACTCAAAGACGCGGTGGGCTGGATTACCGGCGCCGGCGGCATGGCGGTGGTGGCGCATCCGGCACGCTACAAATTTACGCCCAACGAAGAGTTCGCGCTCTTTACCGAATTTAAAGGCCATGGCGGGCGCGGCGTGGAAGTAGTCACCGGCAGCCATTCGGCTGCCGAGTACGTGACCTACGCCGCCACGGCGCAGGAATTCGGGCTGGCCGCATCGCGTGGCAGCGACTTTCA
>CAMCJY010000183.1 GCA_945875225.1 Comamonas sp. lk
CTGAAGATGACCTTGAATCGAGCGCAGTGCCTGCTGTCCAAGCCTTGCCGCAGTTTGAAGCCGAGGCCGACGCCCGGCTGCGCAAGCTCAATTGCGGCCCTTACGATGTCGCAACCAGCGCGCCGCGCATTGTGGAAAACTTCCTGGACATGGCCCATTTCGGCTTTGTCCACGAAGGCTGGCTAGGAGCGCGCGACACGCCCGAAATTCCCGATTACCACGTGGAGTCCACCGCCACCGGCTTGGTGGCCAGCGGCTGCAAGGCCTGGCAACCCCAGTCCAATCTGCACAGCACGCGCAGCGCGCTCGTGGAATACCGCTATGACGTGACGGGACCCTATACGGCGGTGCTGACCAAGGTGCCCGAGGCCGGCAGCACGGCGGTGCAGGACTGGCGCGAGTCGATCGCCCTGTTTATTTGCCCCATGGCCCCGGAGCGCAGCCGGGTTTGGTTCCGCCTGGCCGTAGCCGACTTTGCGACCGATACGGCCCAGCTACAGGCCTTCCAGCACACCATCTTTACCCAGGACCAACCGGTGCTGGAGTCGCAGCGCCCCGCGTGCTTGCCGCTGGATGTGCGAGCCGAAGCCCACACGGCAGCGGACAAAGCTTCGGCCGCTTACCGGCGGTTTTTGCGCCAGGCGGGCATCCGCTTTGGAACCTGCTAGGCGCAGATCCGCCCTCAGGCTAATTGCGGATAGCCGCTGGCGATGGCGCTACTTTCCATTTCTATACAGCGTTGGTAAGCCGCCAAGTCCGGAGTTTCAAATCCTGCAATGAGTAACTGCCCAAGGGCTTGTGCTGCCGCAGGTGTGGTGATCAAGCTCTGCAGGCCATGGCGCAGGGCCAGCACCTGCTCGGGCGGGGTATGCAGCGATGTGATCAGTGGCAAGCCGGGGTAGGGGGCGCTGTGGCCGATGGTGCACAGGCCTTCTGTGGCGGGTGCTTCATGCATTTGCAGCAAAGCCCAGGTCACGCAGTCGATGGCGGCCAGGTCGGCGCGGCCTTCGCGTACGGCATCCACCGAGAGGCGATGGCCACCAGTGGCCAGCGCTTGGCTGAAAAAGCGGCTCTGCCGCGCCAGCGGAGCTATCAGGGCGCTCAGAGCGTTGTAGCCCGATTGCGAATCGGTACTGTTGAAAGCCACACGCTGGTTCCGAAAATCTTCCAAGGCCAGGTGTGAGGATTCCGTGCGGGCGATTAACACGCTGCGGCAATAGATACCTTCGCAGCCGGGCGCCGCATAGCGAAAGCACCCCAGCAATTGCACCTGGCCCTGCAAGGCATGCGTCAAGGGGTAGCCGCAAGTTTGGCTAAGCAAAACATCGGGCGACAGCCAATGCGCATGTAAATCTTGTGGCCAAACAATCGCCTCGGGCAGAACCTGCATACCCTGTGCACGCAAAGCCTCGCGCAAATGCACCCAAAGGTCTTGCACCGCACCCGGCGCGCCCAGGTACATGGGCAGTGCCACTTGCAAAGCGTTCACGCCAGATGCCGGTAGCTGGCGTCTAAGTGGCGGGTTTGTTGCCCCGGCGTATCCAGCGGGCGTACTGCGTGGCGCACAAAAAATCTGCCATAGCCTTGCAACAAATAGCCGCCGTTGCGCTGCAGAAAAAAGTCGCGGTGCGCGCGGTAGAGCACCGGTAGACGGTACCAGGCCAGCTTGGGTTGGGCATGGTGGACGGCGTGGTAGTTGTTGTTGAGATAGAGCAAGCACCCTAGCCAACCCGCTTCGTTGATGACGATACGGTGTTGCGGGTCCGCAGCAGGCCGGTGCTCATAAAACGAACGCATAAAGGCCAGGCCCAAACAGGGGTAGCTTAAGCCCAGATACAGCCAAGGGCTGATACCGGCATAGCTTTGCAGCGCCCACAGCATCAGCACCAAGAGCAGCGCATGTTGTATCCAAGTCCAGCGTAAGCGCGCACTCTCCCAATACGCTTTCGATAGCAGCGGCTGCAGCAAATGAAAAATCGCAAACGCCGGAGTTATGGCAAAACGGCCCAGCGCAGTGCGTTGCGCCTGCAGCAAAAAGCGCATGGGCGCGCTGCGGCTGGCAAAGTCTTGCGGGTCCAGGTAATTACTCTCCGGGTCCTGGCCGGGATAGGTGAGCACTTCGTCGCGATGGTGCGCCAAATGGCTGATGCGGTAAATATCAAACGGGTACCACACCGCGATGGGCAGCAGGCCCAGCGCGCGGTTCAGCCAAGCGTACTGGGTCGGGTGGCCGTGTACCAGTTCGTGTTGCAAGCTCATATACCAGGCCGCCAGCACCACTATCAGCACCAAAGCCCACATTGAGGAATCTGCGCGGTACCAACTGAGGGCGCCCAACCATCCGCCGTAAATCGCCAGGCACACCAACCAGGTCGGCCATTCCACACCCGCATCGGTATGCGGGTCGTAATCGGGTGGGGCCAAGGGGGTGGGTGCTGCGGCTTCGGGCATGGGTGTTATGAGGGACAGTGGGGAAGCTTGTGTGGCAGGAAAGCGGGCGGCAAGCATAGCCAGCACCGAGTGCTGGGGCTGCATGCCGCCAGAGCCAAAAGACGCGATTGTAAAATTGTGCGCTTTCGTCCCTGGGTCCGGCGGGGATGTTCTTGTTGTAAGCCCGGGCCATGTAGAGGACTACCATGTATAAAAACCTCGCTGCGACCGTGTGCGCCTGTGCGCCTGCGGTCCGCGACACCCGCCTTGCGGGCCTGCTTTGCGCCAAGCGCGTGTCGGTACAGGCCGTATGAGCTACCAGGTCAAAGAAATTTTTTACACCTTGCAAGGCGAAGGCGCGCATGCCGGTCGGCCTGCGGTGTTTTGCCGCTTTGCCGGTTGCAATTTATGGTCGGGCCGCGAGCAAGACCGCGCCAGCGCCGTTTGCCGTTTTTGCGATACCGACTTTGTCGGTACCGATGGCACGCTGGGTGGGCGTTTTGACAGCGCGGCCGCCTTGGCAGCCCAAATCGCGGGCCTGTGGCCAGCGGGCTTTGCCACGCAGCGCTTTGTGGTGCTGACCGGCGGCGAACCTTTGTTGCAAGTCGATACCGAACTGATTGACGCTTTGCACGCCCAGGGCTTTGAAATCGCGGTAGAAACCAATGGCAGCATCGCCGCGCCCGAAGGCATCGACTGGCTATGCGTCAGCCCCAAAGCCGGTGCGCCTTGGGTGCAGCGGCAGGGGCAGGAACTCAAGCTGGTGTGGCCGCAGTCCGGCTTTTCTTTGGCCGATATGCAAGCCATGCAATCACTTCCCTTTAGCCACCACCGTTTGCAGCCGCTTGATGACGTGCTGCAAAAACGCACTACCGAAATATGCATAGACCTGTGCCTGCAGCAGCCGGTGTGGAAGCTCAGCATGCAAACCCATAAAGTGAGCGGTATCCGCTGAACTCCGTTGGCCATGCAGCCCGCCACGCCTATTGAAGAAAGTTCTTTCATGTCCCACACCCCACCCCAAGACTTTTGCATCAGCCAAAAGTTTTTTTTCGACGCCGCCCACACCTTGCGTCGCGAGATAGAGACCGAAGGCAGCTTGCGCGTGCATGGCCACACCTACTACGCTGAGGTCAGCATCGCAGGCGCACCCGATACGCAATCGGGCATGGTGGTGGACCTGGGCCAGGTGCGCCGGCGCATTGAGGCCTTGCGCCCGCAGCTGGACCACCGCTTGCTGGACGAAGTGCCCGGCCTGGGGCCGGCTACCTTGGAAAACCTGTGTGCCTTTATTTGGCGGGCGCTGGCGGCGGACTTTGCCGGTTTGGCGCGGGTGCGCGTCTGGCGCGAGGCGCTGGGCGATAGCTGCACGCTGGAGCGTGCATGAGCGCGCGCGGTTACCGGGCCAGCCTCTTGTGGTTTCCCGACCCGGCGCAGCCAGTTGCGCGGTGGGAGGAAGACGGTTTGCTGGTGGTCGCGCCCGATGCGCAGGGCCGCGACGTGGTGCAAGCTATCGGCGACTGGCGTACTTTGTCGGCGCTGAACTGCCGTTTGCCGGTGGAGCATTTGCCAGGGCGCATCATCGCCCCGGGTTTTGTAGATATGCATGTGCATTTCCCGCAGATCAATGTCATAGGCTCACCGGCCGACGGCTTGCTGCCTTGGCTGGAAAACTACACCTTCCCCGAAGAACAGCGCTTTGCCGACCCGGCCTATTGCGCCGAGGCCGCCACTTTTTTTGTCGATGAGTTGCTGCGCAACGGTGTGAGCACCGCGCTGGCTTTTGCCACCACGCACCGCAGCTCGGTCGATGCTTTGTTTGCCCAGGCGCAGCGGCGCGGCATGCGCCTAGTGGCCGGCCTGTGCCTGATGGACCGCCATGCCCCGGCGGCTTTGCTCAACCAGCCGGGTCGGGGACGCGACGCGGTAGAGCACAGTTTGCTGGAGTCGGAAGAACTGATACAGCAGTGGCATGGCAAAGACCGCTTGGGCTATGCCATCACGCCGCGCTTTGCGCCCACCTCCACCGATGCGCAACTGCGCGGCGCGGGCGAACTGGCAGCCCAATACCCCGACGTGTGGATTCAAAGCCATGTGTCCGAAAACCAGGATGAAATCGCTTGGGCGCGCGAACTTTTTCCCCAATCGAGCAGCTATTTGGCTACCTATGCGGATTTCGGCCTTTTGCGCGAGCGCGCGGTCTATGCCCATTGCATCCACTTTGACGAAGCCGAGCGTGCGCTCATGCGCAGCAGCGGCGCGGCGGCGGCGGTGTGCCCGACAAGCAATTTGTTTTTGGCCAGTGGCTATTTCGATTACGCCAGTG
>CAMCJY010000184.1 GCA_945875225.1 Comamonas sp. lk
GCGTGCAAGCGGTCTTGGCCACCTTGACGCGGCCCGTGGGCTTGCTGGTGTGCAGCCCGGATATGGACGCCGATGACAGCTTGCTCGGGGCTTTGTTGCCGACCCCTACCCCAGCGCCAAAACCCGATGCTATGGCTTTGCTGATGTACACCTCGGGCACTACCGGCGTGCCCAAAGGGGTGGTACTTACACAGTCCAACCTGGCGGCCAATGCCATGTCTATCAGTGCCGAACATCGACTAGGCGCGCGTGACCGTGTGCTGGCCGTCCTGCCGCTCTACCATATCAATGCCTTTGCCGTCACCATGCTTGCCCCTTTGGCCCATGGCGGTAGCCTGGCTATGCCGCCCAAGTTTTCGGCGGCGCGTTTTTGGCGGCAGGCAGTGCAAGCGCAATGCACTTGGATCAATGTCGTGCCGACCATGATTTCCTATTTGCTCGAAGGCGCTGCGCCCGCGGGCCAAACCCTGGGGCAGATACGTTTTTGCCGCAGTGCTTCTGCGGCCTTGCCGCCGGCGCATTTGCAGGCCTTTGAACAGCGCTTTGGCATTGGCGTCATTGAGACGATGGGCTTGACGGAGACCGTGGCGCCTTCTTTTTCTAATCCCTATGACCCCCAGCTACGCAAGCTCGGCGCAGTGGGCAAAGCCTCGGGCTGCGAGGCTTGCGTTATCGACGCCGACTTAGGCCCAGTGCCTGACGGCAGCACTGGCGAAATCGCCATTCGAGGCCCGCAGGTGATGCAGGGCTATTACAAAAACCCCGATGCCACGCGCGCCAGCTTTACGCCCGATGGCTGGCTGCGCACCGGCGACCTGGGCCACCGCGATGCCGATGGTTTTTTCTTTGTCACCGGGCGTATCAAAGAGCTGATTATTAAAGGCGGCGAGAACATAGCACCGCGCGAAATCGACGAGGTGTTGCTGCGCCACCCCAGCGTGCTGGACGCTGCGGCTACCGGTATGCCCGATGCCCATTACGGCCAAGAAATCTTGGCTTGTATCGTCTTGCGCGAAGGCTGCACTGCTGATGAAGCGGCCTTGCGCGCTTTTTGCACTCAGCACTTGGGGCGCTACAAAACGCCCAAGGTATTTCACTTTGTAGCGGACCTGCCGCGCGGCCCCTCGGGCAAAGTACAGCGACTCAAGCTGCTGGACTGGGTGGCTCAGACGACTTGAGCTTTGAGCGCTTTGGCCGCGCCGCCACGTACCGCAGCGGTCAAAGCTTGCAGCAGGGCCGACTCCAGTTTCCAACAATGCCAATACAAGGCGACGGGCAGGCGGGTCTTGGGCGCCAGGTCGCGCAGCTCGCCGCTCCTAAGCAACTCTTTCACTTGCAACAGAGGCACTACCGTGGCGCCCCAACCTTGCAGCGCGGCCCGCACCCGCCCATGCGCGCTGGGCAAAAAGTTTTGCTGGAGACCGGGGTTTTTCAGGCCGCAGGCTTTACGTATAAATCGGATTTGCAAATCGTCTTTGCGGTTAAAGGCCATAAAGCGCATGCAGGCCAAGGCATGGGCATTCAAACCTTTCGGGCAATGCGCATCCGCGTAGTCGGGGCTGGCCACCGCCACATAGTCCATCACTCCGAGTTGCACCACCTGGCAGCCGCGCAGCGGTTTAGCCAGCGCCGTGACGCAGGCTTGCACTTGGCCTTCGCGCAGCCATTCGTGGGTGAAGTCTTGGTCATCGGTGATGATCTCCAGCGCCATGCCGTCTTGCACCAGTGTTTGCAAGGCCGGTAGCACCCAGGTGGCAATGCTGTCAGCATTGATGGCAATGGCGATACGCTCCTGGCCTTGCGTGCTTTGCGCTTCGCGCGGTGCGAGGGCTTGCAGGTCGCGGCTCAGGTCGGCGCGCAAGAGGCGCAATTGCAGCGCATGCTTGAGCAAATAGCGTCCCGCCGGCGTGGCCTTGAGTGGCCGCGTGCGCACGATCAGCACCGCACCGGCCTGCACTTCCAGGGTGCGCAAGCGCTGCGACACCGCCGATTGCGTAATCGACAGGCGCTGCGCCGCGCGCTCAAAACTGCCTTCTTCCACGATAGCGGCCAAGCATTCCAGGGCGTAGGGGTCGAAAATCCGCATGCTTCTTAATTATTAGCGTTGCTAATGAATATAGCTTAATTTTCATAAAACTGTTAATTAAAAACTACCTGCCGCACACTCCTCTTCACCTTCATTGAGCGGAGACAAGCCATGCTTATCGGACTACCCCAAGAGATCAAAAACCATGAATACCGCATCGGTCTGACGCCCGCCAGCGTGCGCGATTTGTGTGCCAACGGGCATAGCGTGCTGGTGCAAACCGGCGCTGGTGCCGCGATCGGGTTGACGGATGCGCAGTACCAGGCAGCCGGGGCGCAGATCGCACCGGATGCCGCCAGCGTGTTCGCGCAGGCGGACATGATCGTGAAGGTCAAAGAGCCGCAAGCGCAGGAATGCGCCATGCTGCGTCCTGGTCAAATTTTGTATACCTACCTGCATCTGGCGCCGGACCCTGCGCAAACGGCGGCGCTGGTGAAATCGGGCGCGGTCTGCATTGCCTACGAGACGATTACCGGCGCCAACGGGGGCCTGCCGCTGTTAGCGCCTATGAGCGAAGTGGCTGGCCGCATGGCGGTGCAAGCTGGTGCAGCGCATTTGGAAAAGTCTAAAGGCGGCATGGGCGTCTTGCTGGGCGGTGTTCCCGGCGTGCCGGCTGCGCATGTGGTGATTCTGGGGGGCGGTGTGGTGGGGACGCATGCGCTGCAGATGGCCGTTGGTATGGGCGCCCGCGTTACCGTGATAGACCGAAACGTCGATCGTTTGCGCCAGCTTGACCTGGTGTTTGGCAACCGCATCCACACCCTGTATAGCAGTGTGCAAAACCTGGAAGACGCGGTCTTAGATGCCGAACTGGTCATCGGGGGCGTGCTGATTCCCGGCGCTTCTGCGCCTAAATTAGTCACCCGTGCCATGGTCTCCTCCATGAAAAAAGGTGCGGTGGTGGTCGACGTGGCGATCGACCAGGGTGGTTGCTTTGAGACCTCCCACGCCACCACGCATGCAGAGCCCACCTATGTGGTGGACGATGTAGTGCATTACTGTGTGGCCAATATGCCCGGCGCCGTGGCACGCACTTCCACTTTTGCGCTCAACAACGCCACCATAGGCCATGCGCTGGCGATTGCCAACAAGGGTTGGAAGCAGGCCTTGCGTGACGACACGCACTTGCGCCAAGGCTTGAACGTGGCGCTGGGCCAGGTCACTTATGAAGCGGTTGCCCATACCCTGGGCTACGCCTATGTGCCCGCTGACGGCCTAGTGGCTTAAGCCTTGCGCTTATTCAAAAACGCGTCGAAGCTTTCCTGCGCCGCGTCGCGTGCAGCACCTCGGGCCATGCGTTCGCCGGACACGGCATAGGCTTCTTGCTGCGGCAGATCGATTTGCTGGTAATAGCCTTGCTTGCCCATGGCTTTGGAGACGGCGCAGCCGCGGCTGGCCCGACTGATTAAATCCAGTGTGGCGGCGTCCAGTTGTGCAGCGGGCACCGCCCGGTTAATCAGGCCCCAGTCGGCGGCAGTGGCCGCGTCAATAGCATCGCCCGTGAGCGCCATTTCCATAGCCCGCTTGCGCCCTATGTTGCGCGCTACGGCTACCAAGGGCGTATGACAAAACAGGCTGGCCTTGCCCCCGGGTATCGCAAAGCTGGCGCTATCGGCCGCTAGCGCGAGGTCGCAAGTCGCCACGAGCTGGCAGCCCGCCGCCGTGGCCAGGGCGTGCACTTTGGCGATCACCGGTTGCGGCAGCGCTTGCACCGTGTTCATCATGGTGGTGCACAAATCGAACAAGGCGCGCAAATGGTCCAGGTCCTGCCCCGCCATGTCGGCAAAGCTATGGCCTGCAGAAAACACCGGCCCATTAGCTGCCAGGATGATGCCGCGCACGTCGCTGTCGCCCACCGCCCTAAGCGCATGCGTGATCTCGCGCATCATCTCGGCGGACAAGGCATTGCGCTTGTCGGGGCGGTTGAGTGTCAGGGTGGCAATCGGTGTTTGCTGGTCGAGGAGGATATGGACGTAGGGCATAGGATTTCAGACAAAGGTAGGGGGGGCGTTCGCCCGCTTGCAATATAGCCGCACGGGGCCCGCTTGCGCAGTTGGCCGGTGCGTGCTTTTGCATAAGTTGCTAGGCCATAAGCCCGGCCTCATCGACTTAAGACTGGTCTGTATACTGGTCTGATGATCCCCCTGCGGAGTAAGTCATGAACATTGAAGTCGGGTCTTACGAGGCCAAAACAAAGTTGCCGGAGTTGCTACGAGGCGTTCAAAGTGGCAAGCGCTACACCATTACCCTGCGCGGTGAAGCGGTTGCAGATTTGGTGCCGCCCCAAGGTACGAAGCGCTTGGGCGTCGGCGATGCCGCAGAAAATATGCGGGTGTTCATGCGGTCGCGTACTCCCATGCCAGACCTCGATCTAAAGGCCCTTGTTGACGAGGGGCGTGCATGAAGTTTGTCTTGGATGCCTCGGTGGCGCTGCTATGGCTGATTCCTCAAACCCATCCTAAAGGCCTAGCCTACGCGGATTCAGTCCTGTCTGCATTCCAAGAATCACCAGCCGTGGTGCCATCGTTGTTTGCACTGGACATAGCCAATGTCGTCACCAAACTTGAAGCCAAAGGAATCGGGCCCGAGGCGGATTCTCAGCGCTTCATTGCCTAGGGGGCAGGTCACAGCAGCC
>CAMCJY010000185.1 GCA_945875225.1 Comamonas sp. lk
GTCAACGCCCAGGCCCACCGGCACGCCGGCGCTCAGCATGCGCCGCACCGGCGCAATGCCGCTGGCCAGGCGCATATTGCTGCACGGGCAATGCGCCACGCCGGTGCGCGTGGCGGCAAACAGGCTGATGCCATGGTCGTCCAACTTGACGCAGTGCGCATGCCAAACGTCTTGGCCCAGCCAGCCCAGGTCTTGCGCATATTGCGCCGGGGTGCAGCCGAATTTTTCTAGGCTGTAGGCCACATCGTGGTCGTTTTCGGCCAGGTGCGTGTGCAGGCGCACGCCATATTGGCGCGCCAGCTTGGCCGAGTCTTTCATCAACTGCGGGCTGACGCTAAAAGGCGAGCACGGCGCCACCGCCACTTGGGTCATCGCGCCGTGGGCGGCGTCGTGGTAGCGCTCGATCACCCGCTGCGTATCCTTCAAGATCGCATCCTCGCGCTCGACCAGGCTGTCGGGTGGTAAGCCGCCTTGCGACTGTCCTAGGCTCATGCTGCCACGGGCCGCAACAAAGCGCATACCCATGGCGCGCGCCGCTTCGATGCTGTCGTCCAGTGTGACGTTATTGGGGTAGAGGTACAAATGGTCACTGCTGGTGGTGCAGCCGCTCATCAGCAGCTCGGCCATGGCCAGCTGGGTGCTGGTGTAAATCATGTCCGGCGTCAGTCCCGCCCAGATCGGGTAGAGCCCGCGCAGCCAGCGAAAGAGTTCGGCGTTTTGTACCTGCGGTATGGCGCGCGTAAGCGACTGGTACATATGGTGATGGGTGTTGACCAGGCCGGGGACCAGCAGATGCTGGCGCGCATGGATCACTTCGTCCGCCGTGTGGGGCATTTGTGAGGCCGGGCCAATGGCGGCGATCAGCCCGTCACGCACCAGCACCGAGGTATCACGCAACTCGTCACCCGCGTCGTTTTGCGTCGCCACGGTGTGGGCGTTGTGGATCAGCAAGGTGGACATGCGGCCATTGTGCCGTAGCGTTACTAAGGTAATACAGGCAGCCTGCGCATGCACTCGCTTTATGATGCCAAGCATGCCCTCCATCGCCGACCCCGCCGCCCTTTTGCGCAGCCTCTTTGATACCGCCGTGCAGGCCGCCTTGCCCCTGCACAAAACGGCCGCTTATTTGCCCGCACCACCGCGCGGACGCACCCTCGTGCTGGGCGCGGGCAAAGCTGCTGGCGCGATGGCGCAGGCGGTGGAGGCGCTGTGGCCCCAAGACGCGCCATTAACTGGCTTGGTGGTGACACGCTACGGCCATACGCCGCCTCGCCCTGCCACTCTGGCGCAACGCATCGAGGTGCTGGAAGCCTCCCACCCGGTGCCCGACGCCGCAGGCGAACACGCGGCACAGCGGATTTTGGCGCTGACCCAGGGATTGACGGCAGATGACATGGTGCTGTGTCTGATGTCCGGTGGCGCATCAGCCCTGCTGACGCTGCCCGCCCAGGGCCTGACGCTGGCCGACAAGCAGCGTATCAACCAGGACTTGTTGCGCTGCGGCGCGCATATCGGCGAGATGAATTGCGTGCGCAAACACCTCTCGCGCATCAAAGGCGGGCGCCTGGGCGCGGCCTGTGCACCCGCGCGTGTCGTGACCCTGGCTATCAGCGATGTGCCCGGCGATGACCCTTCCACCATTGGCAGCGGCCCCACCGTGGGCGATACCAGCACCTGCGCGCAGGCGCTGGAGATCGTGCAGCGCTACGGCATTGTGCTGCCGCCAACGGTGCTGGACGCCTGGGCATCTGGCGCACTGGAAAGCCCCAAACCGCAGGACACGGCGTTTGCAGGGCATGTTTTCCACCTGATCGCCACGCCACAGCAATCCTTGCAAGCAGCGGCCGAAGCGGCGCGCAGCATGGGGCTGAGCGCTTATGTACTGAGCGATGAAATCGAAGGCGAATCCCGCGAAGTGGCAAAGGTGCATGGTGCCCTCGCACGCGCGGCGGCCAGGGGTCTGGGGCCGTTTCAAAAGCCTTGCGTAATTTTGAGCGGCGGCGAAACCACAGTCACCATCGCGCCGCAAGCGCCAGGCCAGGCACGCGGACGCGGCGGGCGCGCCGGTGAGTTTTGCCTGGGCCTGGCCCAAACCCTGCAAGGCCAAGCTGGCGTGTGGGCGCTGGCAGCGGACACGGACGGTATCGACGGTGTCGAAGACAACGCCGGCGCCCGCCTGGCCCCCGACACCCTGCAGCGCGCGCAGGCCCTGGGCTTGTCCCTCAATGCCTTCCAGCAGCGCAACGACGCCTACGGCTTTTTCTCCGCCTTAGACGACCTGGTCGTCACCGGCCCCACGCACACCAATGTGAACGACTTTCGGGCTATTTTGGTGTTGTGAGCTTTGGGGTCATTGCAAAGCCCGCAGCACGTTTTCTGGCGTCGCCGGTGCAATCAACGCCACTGCTTGGGTACCGCCAACGGTCTGGGCAATCGCATGGCGCAGCGCTTCATAGACGCTGATAGCCAGCATGAAAGGCGGCTCGCCTACGGCTTTGGAGCCAAAGACATTGTCCTCGCGGTTGGGTTCGGGCCAGAGCGCAACCTTAAAGTGCGCGGGTACGTCGCCCGAGGTGGGAATTTTGTACGTGCTAGGCGCATGCGTGGTAAGCAGGCCCTTGTCATTCCAGACCAGTTGCTCGCTGGTGAGCCAGCCCATGCCTTGTACAAAGCCGCCTTCAATCTGGCCGACGTCCAGCGCCGGGTTAATGCTGCGGCCCACGTCGTGCAAGATGTCCACCTTGAGCACGCGGCTTTCGCCCGTCAAGGTATCTATGACCACCTCGGTGCAGGCCGCACCATAGGCAAAGTAGAAAAAGGGCCGACCCGTGAGCGTGGTTTTGTCGTAATGGATTTTGGGCGTACGGTAAAAGCCATCGCTCCATAACTGGATGCGGTTGGCATAGGCCATTTGCACCACCGCGTCGAAAGCGCGCGTGGCGGTGGGTGAGCGAACCTGGCCGCCTAAAAACTCCACGGCACCCGCACCGCAACCGTCTAGCCCGGCCACAAACGCGGCCAGGTTGTCGCGCACATGGCGGGCTGCAAATTGCGCGGCGCGGCCATTGAGGTCGGTGCCGGCCGAGGCGGCGGTGGCCGAGGCATTGGGGATGGTGTGCGTGTCGCTGGCACTGCACAGCACACGGTCCAAGGGCACGCCCAATTCGTCGGCCACGATTTGCGTGACCTTGGTGTGCAAGCCCTGGCCCATTTCGGTGCCGCCGTGGTGCACGCGCACACTGCCGTCCAAATACACATGGACTAAAGCGCCGGCCTGATTGAACAGCGTGGCGGTAAAGCTGATGCCGAACTTGACCGGCGTAATCGCAATGCCACGGCGCAGCACAGGGCTTTGCGCATTCCACCGGGCGATGGCTTGCACGCGCTGGCGGTAGCTGCACTGCTGTTCCAAACTGGTAAGCAAGGGCGCAAGAATGTTGTCTTCCACCTTCATTTGGTAATGCGTAGTGTCACGCAGCGCGGGCTTGGCGCCTGGAGGTACCGGGCTGGCCAGCGGCTCGTCGCTATAGACATTGCGCAAGCGCACATCAAGCGCGTCTTTGCCCAGCGCGCGGGCAATGTCGCCCATAATTTTTTCGATGATGATGACGCCCTGCGGCCCCCCAAAGCCACGAAATGCGGTGTGGCTCTGGGTATTGGTTTTGCAGCGGTAGGAGGCGATTTCCACGTTCTCCAAAAAATAGGCGTTGTCGGTGTGAAAGATGGCCCGATCGGCTACCGGGCCGGACAAATCAGCGCTAAAGCCGCAGTTCACCGCCATCTGCAATTGCAGCGCAGTCAGGCGTCCCGTAGCGTCAAAGCCCGCGGTGTACTGGTAAGCAAAAGGGTGGCGCTTGCCGGTAATTAGAAAATCGTCGTCCCGGTCCAGGCGCAGCTTGACCGGTGCGCGCAGCACCTGCGCCGCCACCGCCGCCCATACCGCCACATGGCCGGCCTGGGTTTCTTTGCCTCCAAAGCCGCCGCCCATGCGCCGGCATTCCACCCGCACCGCGTGGTTGTGCAGGCCCAGTGCATGCGCCACCCAGTGCTGCACTTCGCCAGGATGTTGGGTGCTGCTGTGAATCAGCCATTGGCCCTGGGCTTGCGGCACGGCGTAGGCGACCTGACCTTCCAGGTAAAAGTGTTCCTGCCCGCCAACTTCCAGGCTGCCGCGCAGGGTGTGCATTGCCGCCTGCAAACCCGCCTGCACATCACCCCGGCGCACAAAGACCGGTGGCAGCACATAGCTTTGTGCGGCCAGCGCTTGCTGCACCGACAGCACCGCGGGCAGGGCTTCGATATCGAGCAGCACTTTGCGCGCAGCGCGGCGCGCTTGCATGACACTGCGCGCCACCACCAGGCCTACGACTTGCCCGATGTGCTGCACGGTGTCGCGCGCAAAGATGGGCTCATCACCGGCAAAGGACGCGAGCATGCCAGGGCCCGCAATATCTTGCGACAGCACCACGGCCACCACCCCGGGCATGGCCCGCGCGGCGCGAACGTCCACGCCCTTAAGCTTGCCGTGGGCCACCGTGGACAAGATGGGTGCAGCATGCAGCGTGCCTTGCAGCTCGGGCATGTCGTCGATGTAAGTGGCTGCGCCAGCCACTTGGGCGCGGGCGCTTTCGTGCGGCGCATCGCGGCCACTGGCCGGGAAAGCGGCGGCGCTTACTTTGCCGTGGGCTTGCGGGGCGCTCAT
>CAMCJY010000186.1 GCA_945875225.1 Comamonas sp. lk
GCGTTACCGACAGTTTTTCCAGATTGGCGCCGAAGCCCTGGGCTTTGCCGGCCCCGAACTCGACGCCGAACTCATTTTGATGGCGCATGCGCTGTGGAAAGAATTGGGCATTCAAGGCGTGCAATTGCACATCAACAACTTGGGCCAGCCGGATGAGCGTCAATTGCACCGTGGCGCCTTGATTGCCTATTTTGAACAGCACGACGAAGTCTTGGACGCTGAGTCGCGCCGCCGCCTGCACCTGAACCCATTGCGCCTACTCGATAGCAAAAACCCCGCTATGCAGGCCGTGATTGAGGCTGCGCCCCGCCTCATGGACTTCCAGGGCGAGGCAACACGCGCGCATTTGGATGCGGTACTGGCCATATTGAAGGCCAATGCAGTGGACTATGCCATCAACCCCCGCTTGGTGCGCGGTATGGACTATTACAACCTCACGGTGTTTGAGTTTGTGACGACCGAACTAGGCTCCCAGGGAGCGATATGCGGTGGCGGGCGTTATGACTATCTGGTGGAAGAGGTAGGTGGTAAAGCTGCGCCGGCGGTGGGCTGGGCGCTGGGCATGGAGCGATTGCTGGAGTTGCTCAAGACACAGGGCGTGCACGCTGCACCGACGGCACCGGATGCGTTCGCGGTGGTTACCGATAAAAATTTTCTGCCTGATGCGCTGAGTACTCTGGAGCAATTGCGTGGTGCGGGCGTGGCGGTGCAGTTGCACGCGAGTGCGGACGGCGCCATGGCCAGCATGAAATCTCAGTTCAAAAAAGCCGACGCTAGCGGAGCCCGCTATGCCCTGGTGTTTGGCGCCGACGAAATGGCCGGCGGTAATCTGAGCATCAAAGACCTGCGCAATGCATCGACTCTGCAACGCACGGTAGCCATGGCCGATTGGGCGCAATGGGCGCAAAGCCTACAATCCGGCGCTTAATCACGTAATGCCATGGCCAACCAATTAGACCTTGAAGAACAAGAGCAGCTTGACCAGCTCAAGCATTTCTGGAGCCGATACGGCAACTTAATCACCGGGCTGCTCGTCTTCGTGCTGCTGGCGGTCGCCGCATGGAACGGCTACCACTATTGGCAGCGCAGCCAGGCAAGCCAGTCTGCCGCCTTGTTCGATGAATTGAGCAAGTCGGTAGCCACAGGTGATACGTCCTTGGCGCAGCGAAGCTTTTCGGATATGAAAGAACGCCACCCATCGGCCACCTACACCCAACAGGCAGCCTTAGCTTGGGCGCGCCAGGCTAGCGATAAGGGCGATAACGATGCTGCTAAATCGGCTTTGCAATGGGTGGTGGACAAATCCGGGGACCAGGGCTATGCCGCTATCGCCCGCCTGCGTTTGGCCAATCTGTACTTCGATGCCAAAGACTATGCGCAGGCCCTCACGCTGCTAGACGGCGTTGCCGACGAAGCATTTGCGGCCCTGGTGGCCGATCGCAAAGGCGATATCTTTGCGGTGCAGGATAAGCGTTCCGAGGCCAAAGCGGCTTATTTACTGGCCTACCAAAAATTAGAAGAGCGCGCGCAATACCGGCGCGTAGTGCAGGTCAAACTCAACGCACTGGGTGTGGACCCGGAGGCGGTCGCTGCTCCCAAAGTGGCTGAGGGGCTGAAATAATGGCCCAAGGCAGATTTTTTTTGCGCAGCCTCTTCGCAAGCTGTGTCTGCGGCGTGGCACTGGCACTGGTCGGCTGCGCCGGTTTTGATAAACCAAAACCCGAGTCCCTGGAGGCTAATCCCGCCAGTCTGGCCGTCAAGGAGGTATGGCGCGTCAATGTGGGCGCTACGGCGTCTCCCCTGGAGTTGCGCGCGGTCGGCTCCTTGCTGTGGGCTGCTTCCAGCCAAGGCGAACTGAGCCTGATTGACGCTGCCAGCGGTCAAATAGGTGGGCGGGCCAGCGCCGGGCAATTACTCAGTGCCGGCGTAGGTGCTGACAAGCAGTTTGTCGCAGTGCTGAGCCTTGATAACCAGTTGATTGTCCAAAGCGAGCAAAAAGAGCTATGGCGTCAAAAGATTCCCTCGCTGGTAGTCACCGCGCCTTTGGTCGCAGGCGAGCGGGTATTCGTTTTGGCTGCGGATCGCACGGTCTATGCCTTTGATGCAGCAAACGGGCGTAAGCTGTGGACGCAGCAGCGTTCCGGTGAAACCTTGTTACTGGGGCAGGCCGGCTTATTGACGGCGGTAGGCGATACCCTGCTGGCGGCGCAGGGCGGCCGCTTACTCGGTTTGAACCCGCAAAATGGATCGCTGCGCTGGGATGTGCAAGTAGCCAGCGGGCGGGGGGTGAACGAGGTGGAACGCCTGGCTGATTTGGTCTCGGGTGTGAGCCGGGTTGCCGATTCCGTATGTTTGAGGGCCTTTCAGTACGCTGTCGCCTGCGTGGACGCGCGGACCGGTCGCAGTCTGTGGAATAAATCTGCCTCTGGCGCTTCGGGTATCGGCGGTGATGCCCAAACCGTGTTCGGTACCGAAAGCGATGGCAAAGTGATCGCCTGGCGCCGCGCTGATGGTGAAAAATTGTGGACTAACGAAAAATTGCGCTTTCGCAGTGTGACGGGTCCCACGCTGGCGGGTGGCGCTTTGCTGTTGGGCGATGGCGACGGCAATCTGCACTTTCTCTCTGCTACGGACGGAAAACTTTTAAATCGCCTTAGCACCGATGGTTCACCGATTGTTTCTGCGCCTTTATGGCTTGCTTCGACCTGGGTGGTCATCACCCAGCGCGGTAACGTCATCGGGTTCCGGCTGCAATAGGCCCTAGGGCCACGCTGTATGAAACCGGTCATCGCTCTGGTCGGCAGGCCTAATGTAGGCAAGTCGACCCTGTTTAACCGGCTAACCAAAAGCCGCGACGCCATCGTTGCCGACTTTGCCGGATTGACGCGCGATCGCCACTATGGCAATGCCAAGCACGGTAAGCAGGAAATCATCGTCGTGGATACCGGCGGGTTTGAGCCCGATGCGACCACCGGTATCTTCAAAGAAATGGCCAAGCAGACCCGCCAAGCGGTGGCCGAAGCCGATGCCGTGCTTTTTATTGTGGATGCCCGTGGCGGCGTGTCGGCGCAAGACTACGAAATTGCCAAATACCTGCGCCGCCTGGGCAAAACCAGCTATGTGGTGGCCAATAAAGCCGAAGGCATGACCGAAACCACGCAGTTTGGCGAGTTTTATGAGCTTGGCCTAGGTGCAGTGATCGCCGTGTCCGCAGCCCACGGACAAGGCATCCGCACGCTGTTGGATCAGGTGATGGCCCCTTTCGCACCCGACACAGATGCGCCCGAGCCCGAAGAAAGCCAGCCAGGGACGATCAAACTGGCGGTAGCGGGGCGTCCGAATGTGGGCAAATCTACGCTGATTAACACCTGGCTGGGTGAAGAGCGTCTTGTGGCCTTTGATCTGCCAGGCACCACGCGCGACACGATTTCCATTCCCTTTGAGCGCAGCGGGCAAAAATTCGAACTGATTGATACCGCAGGTCTGCGCCGCAAAGGCAAAGTATTTGAAGCAATTGAAAAGTTTTCAGTGATCAAAACTTTGCAGGCGATTGAATCGGCCAGCGTGGTCTTGCTATTGATCGACGCGATTGAAGGCGTCACCGACCAGGACGCCCATATTGCAGGCTATATCTTGGAGTCGGGGCGCGCGGTGGTGGTGGCGGTGAATAAATGGGATGCGGTAGACGAGTACCAGCGTGAACTGGTGAAACGCTCGCTCGAAACCCGCTTGGGATTTTTAAAGTTTGCCGCCTTGCATTTGATTTCTGCGCGCAAACGCCAGGGCCTGGGGCCGGTATGGGATTCGATTGCCCAGGCGCACCGTGCGGCCAACTGCAAAATGCCTACGCCGGTGTTGACCCGTTTGCTGCTGGAGGCAGTGCAGTTTCAGACGCCTAAGAAAACCGGTATGTACCGCCCAAAGTTGCGCTATGCCCACCAAGGCGGCATGAATCCACCGATTATTGTGGTTCATGGCAATTCGCTCGAGCATGTGACAGAAGCGTACAAACGCTTTTTAGAAGGGCGTTTTCGCAAAGAATTTAACCTGGTGGGCACCCCTCTGCGTATCCAAATGAAGTCGGCCGCCAACCCCTATGCCGACAAGGATTGACCCGCTTGCCGCATGCCTTAAGCCCCCACTGTGACTTCGGGCACTGAGAATCCATTGCCAATGTGGTATCTTCAATCGTTCTTACTACTTTCAACACGGAAAATATCGTGAACAACAAAAGTCAACTTCTCCAAGACCCCTTTCTGAACGCCTTGCGCCGGGAGCATGTGCCGGTTTCGGTGTACCTGGTCAACGGTATCAAACTGCAGGGACAGATTGAATCCTTTGATCAATACGTGGTTTTGCTACGAAACACCGTGACCCAGATGGTGTACAAGCATGCGATTTCCACTATCGTGCCCGGGCGTGCAGTCAATTTCGCACTGCCTCCCGCAGACGGCGCTGAAGCGCCCTGATATCGCTACAGGGCGGCCCCATCGGGCTGCTGCGTAGACCTACCTGATTTGACCTCGCGACAAGCCGATTTCAGCGTTCGCACCATTTTGGTGGGCGTCGATTTAGGTCTTGCGAATTTCGATTCGGCGCTAGATGAATTGGGTCAACTTGCGCGAACTGCGGGTATGGAGCCGGTGGCCAGAGTCGTCTGTAAGCGCCGAGCCCCGGATGCCGCCTTGTTC
>CAMCJY010000187.1 GCA_945875225.1 Comamonas sp. lk
ACCTGGGAGCTGTAGCGTCCGACGTGCAGGCCTAGCCGGGGGGCTTGGCTGCTACAGGCTGCCTAGGCTGGGCTGAGGCGTCGCGACTTCGCGGCCCTCGTGTGGGCTTAAGCGGCTTTGTTGCCCAGCGCTTGCAGCAGTTCGCCTGATTCGTACATCTCCATCATGATGTCCGAGCCGCCGATGAATTCGCCTTTGATATACAGCTGCGGGATGGTGGGCCACTTGCTGTATTCCTTGATGCCATGGCGGATTTCTTCGTCTTCCAGCACATTGACGGTGGTCAGCGCCTTGGTATCCACGCCGCTGGCTTTCAGAAGCTGGATAGCCCGCCCCGAAAAACCGCACTGCGGGAAATTGGCATTGCCCTTCATAAACAGAACCACTTCGTGGCCTTTGACCAGGCTGTCAATGCGTTGCTGGGTGTCGCTCATGGGGAAATTCCTTTGTGGCAAAAATTGCAGTAGAAGCCTGATTATTTCACCTTTGCAAGCGGCGGGGCACCACAAGCCGTTTCGGCCAAAGCAGGCTGCGGGGATTTTCCGATAATGGGGCCCGATTTAGCCCTTCCAAATATTATTTATTCCCATGAAAATCAGCCAAGACTGCGCCGTCACCCTGCATTACCAAGTCGCCACCCCCCAAGGCAAAGTCCTTGAGCAAAGTAAAGAGCCCATCGCTTATCTGCACGGCGGCTACGGCAACATCTTTCCTAAAGTGGAAGAAGCACTGCTCGGTCAGGGGGCGGGATACCGCGTGACGCTGGACTTGTCAGTGACCGACGCCTTCGGCGAGCGCGACGAGTCGTTGCTGCAAACCATCCCCAAAACCCAGTTCCCGCCTGGTGTCAAAGTCGGCGGCCAACTAGAGGGGCACGATGCCAACGGCCAGGCGCGCGCCTTTACCGTCGTCAAAATCAAGGGCGACAAAGTCATCCTCGACGCCAACCACCCGCTGGCCGGCCAGGCCCTGCGCTTTAGCGCCCAGGTGCTGGACGTGCGCGCCGCCTCGGAAGAAGAAGTTGCCCACCGCCATGTGCATGGGGCGCACGGGCATCAGCACTGATAGTGCGTTTTTCTAATTATTGGCAGTAAATAGCTGAAAAATGTAGATTCAAGATTTATAAATCTAATTTTTAGATTTATCTCGCAAAATTCGCAATCCCCTGCGCGCGGTATCGGGCTAACATAGGGTTTAGATTTCGTTGTCAAACGCCTTTTTGTTACCTCAAGGAAACCATGCTCTCGCAACCCGCTACCAAGTACCGCGCTTTTCCCGCCATTGACCTGCCCGACCGGCAGTGGCCGGGCCGCACCATCACGCATCCGCCCATCTGGATGAGTACGGATTTGCGTGACGGCAACCAGTCGCTGTTCGAGCCCATGAACCTAGAGCGCAAGCTGCGTATGTTCCGCACGGTGTGCGAGGTGGGCTTTAAGGAAATCGAGGTTGGTTTCCCCAGCGCTTCGCAAACCGACTTTGACTTTGTGCGCAAACTGGTCGACGACCAACTGGTGCCCGAGGACGTGACCATTGAAGTGCTGACCCAGGCGCGGGAGCACCTGATCCGTCGCACCTTCGAGTCGGTGGCCGGCGCGCGCCGCGTCATCATGCATGTCTATAACGCGACCGCACCGCTGTTTCGCGACGTGGTCTTTAACATGAGCAAGGCCGAGGTGGTGCAACTGGCCATGGAGTCGGTGACCTTGATTAAAGAACTGGCCCAGGCGCATCCCCACACCGAATGGGTGCTGCAATACAGCCCGGAGTTATTCACCTCTACCGAGCTCGAGTTCGCCAAGGAAGTGTGCGACGCGGTGACCGAAGTCTGGGGCGCCACGCCGGACAACAAAGTCATCCTCAATCTGCCCGCCACGGTAGAAGTGGCCACGCCCAATATCTATGCCGACCAGATCGAGTGGATGCACCGCAATGTGGCGCGGCGCGATAGTGTCCTCATCAGCCTGCATCCGCACAACGACCGTGGCACGGCGGTAGCCGCCGCCGAGCTTGGCTTAATGGCCGGGGCCGACCGCGTGGAAGGCTGCTTGTTTGGCAACGGCGAGCGCACCGGCAACGTGGACATCGTCACCCTCGCGCTCAACCTCTACACCCAGGGCGTGAACCCAGGCCTGGACTTTTCGGACATCAATGCCGTGGCCCGCACTGTGGAGCATTGCAACCAATTGCCCATCCACCCGCGCCACCCCTATGTGGGCGATTTGGTGTTCACCGCCTTTAGCGGCTCGCACCAGGACGCGATTAAAAAAGGCTTTTCCGCGCTGGACAAAAACGGCTTGTGGAGCGTGCCTTATTTGCCCATTGACCCGGCCGATGTGGGCCGCACCTATGACTCCATCATCCGCGTCAACAGCCAATCCGGTAAGGGCGGCGTGGCCTATTTGATGGAGGCTGAGTACGGCATCGTCATGCCGCGCCGCTTGCAAGTGGAGTTTTCGGGCGAAGTGCAGGCTTACACCGACACCCATGGCGGCGAGATGAGCGCGCTAGATATTTGGAATCTGTTCGCCAGCACCTATGTGGCGCCGACCGAGCCTGTGGGCTATGTCGGCTACCAGCTGACCGACCACCCGCATGACTCCAGCGGCCAGGGCATACGCCTGACGGTGGAAGTGGCAGGCGCGCGCCACACGCTGCAAGGCTATGGCAACGGCCCTATAGACGCGGCTGTGCAGGCCTTGCAAAGCATTGGGGTGGATGTGCAGGTGCGTAGCTTTGAAGAACGTTCCACCAAAAGCAGCACCCACGGCGGCGACGCCCAGGCCTGCGCCTTTATGGAACTCAGCTCAGATGACACTGACGCGCCCGACCGCTTTGGTGTGGGGCTGGACCACAACATCCTGACCGCGTCCATTAAGGCGCTGGTCAGTGGTGTCAATCGGCTGGGGTTGGTGCCTAAGGTGGCGGCACAAGCGGCGAAGGTTGTAGCTGTGGTTTGAAAATCCGCAATAGCCGCTAAGGGCGAGTATGGGCTTTCTTGCGCGCTAAACTCAAGGCTTAGGAGGTGTGTATGGACTCTGCATTGGTGAGCCGGGACCCGGACGTTATGAGTGGTGCACTGTGCTTCGCGGGTACCCGCGTACCCGTCAAAAATTTGTTCGACTATCTTGAGGGATCGTCTTTGCTCGAAGACTTCCTTCTGGACTTTCCCAGTGTTGTGCGCGCGCACGCAATAGATGTCCTAGAAGCGGCCCGCGAAGGCCTGGCTGCCAATGCGCCTGCTGCTCGTATCGAAGCTAGCAATTACGGTGTTCGTGCTGGATGCGCATTCCAATGAGTTGCCCCATCTGCTGCCGCTGGTGCCTTCCCTAGAGCATGCTTTAGCCACGCACAAGCCGGGTACTTACGCGGTCCTTAGCGGGTGAGTGCGCGCGGCAGATTGCGGACTTCGTGTGGATTAAGCGTACTTAAGCCGTCCTTGCAGGATTAAGCCTCCGGAAAAGGCCAACGCCCGCCGCTGCAACGTTCTATACCCGCCAAATCCTTGCGCGACTGCACATCCACAAAGCCCTTTGCCTGCAATAACTGGCGCACTGCTGAAGCCTGGTCGTAGCTGTGTTCTAGCAATAGCCAGCCGCCGGGCTTGAGGCAGGCAGGCGCCTGGGCAATGATGGCGCGCAAGTCGTTCAAGCCATCGGCGCCGCTGGTCAGGGCCTGCACGGGTTCGTGGCGCAATGCCAAGAGGTGCGGATCGGCTTCGGCGACATAGGGCGGGTTAGAGACGATGGCATCGAAAGCTTCGCTCGAGTCCTGCAACCAGTCTCCTTGCGAAAACGCGATGTTCAAACCCAAGCGCTGCGCATTAGCCTGCGCCACGGCCAAGGCATCGGCGCTGAGATCACGGGCATACATGTGCACATCGGGGCGCTGCTGCTTAAGGGCCAGCGCAATGGCGCCGCTGCCTGTGCCCAGGTCGATGGCGCGGGCGGCAGGCGGCAAAATCGCCAGGGCCCAGTCCACCAGGGTTTCGGTGTCAGCACGCGGGCAAAGAACACGCGCATCGACTTGAAGGTCCAAGCCATAAAACGCCGCCCAGCCGGTGATGTAGGGCAGGGGCTCGCCCGCAAGGCGGCGCCTAAGCGCATCCTGCCAGACTTGCTGGGAGGTGATGGAAAGTGTTTCCTTATCGTGCGCTACCAACCAGGCGCGCTCTTGGGCTGTGCGCCCTAGCGCGTGGAGTAATAAGAGTTGTGCTTCCAAACGCTCCACGCCTTGCGCCATTGCGCTTTGCAAAGCGTGGCCCAAGGTGGGCATAGCCTCCATGCGTGGAGCCATCAAACCTTACCCAACTCCAAATCCGCCATTTGCTGCGCGGCCTCAAAAGCTTGCAGGGCTTCGACCACATCGCCTAAGTCGCCTTCCATGATGGTGAGTAATTTGTAAAGCGTCAGGTTGATGCGGTGGTCGGTCAGGCGGCCTTGGGGGAAGTTGTAGGTGCGGATGCGGTCGCTGCGGTCGCCCGTGCCGACCAGGCTTTTGCGCTCGGCGGCGTCTTTGGCGGCGCGCTCGGAGCGGTCTTTTTCTTGAATGCGCGCGGTCAGTACCCGCAAGGCTTGCGCTTTGTTGCTGTGCTGGCTGCGCCCGTCTTGGCATTCGGC